>DASUTW010000044.1:0-8004 GCA_036374395.1 Actinomycetota bacterium | reverse complement strand
ACGCCGGCCGGGCCTTCGCCGGCGGCTACTGCTACCTCAACAGCGCCGCCGCCGCCGCGGCCGCCCTCCATGAGGAAGCCGGTCCCGTGGCGATCCTCGATCTCGACTACCACCACGGGAACGGGACCCAGGAGATCTTTCGAGACGATCCGACGGTGCTCTACGTCTCGATCCACGCCGACCCCGACGTCGAGTACCCCTACTTCACCGGTCGGGGGGATGACGAGGGCCAGGCCACCGTGAACCTCCCCCTCCCCCTCGGAACCCGCGACGACGCGTACCTGGAGGTCGCGGAGCGCGCCTTCGCCCGCACCGCCGACCACGCGCCGGAAGCTCTCGTCGTCTCGCTGGGCCTCGACGCTCACGAGGACGATCCGATGGGGCGGTTCGCCCTCACCGACGAGGCGTTCGGAGCGCTGGGGTCGATGACGGCCGCTCTCGGACCCCCCGTCCTCATCGTGCAGGAGGGCGGATACCTCTCCGGGTCGCTCGGCGGCGCGGTCCGCGCCTTCCTCGACGCCGTCGATCACGGCTCGAGCGCGTAGGCGATCCGTTCGGGCGCCGCGGGGTGGGTGGCCAGGAATCGGAAGGCGACCGGTCCCGGGTCGAGGTCGGAGAGGTTCCGAAGCGCCAGGCCCCGGTGGGCGGCCTCGTAGGCCTGCCGGTCCCTCGTGAGGGCCAGGGCGATCCGATCCGCCTCCTCCTCGAACGAGCGCGAGAGGAGGTTGGAGGGCGGGAGCGCCGCGAGGCTGAGCAGCGAGATGCCGAGCAGCAGCGCCGGAAGCATCCGCGGGTCGTCCGGGCCGGTCGCCCCACCGGCCCTCCGCAGCCACCGGGTCCTCGCCAGGAGAGCGATCAGCAGGATCGCGCCCGCGCCGGCGACCGCCCCCACGAGGGTGCCTCGAAGCACGTGGCCTCGTCGCCGATGCCCCAGCTCGTGGGCCACCACGACCTCGGCCTCCTCCGGGGACACGGATCGCAGGAGCGTGTCGTAGAGTACGAGGCGCTTCGTGCCCCCGAAGCCCGAGACGTAGGCGTTCTCCTTTCTCGTTCGCCGGCTGGCGTCCGCCACGAGCACGGCGTCCACGGGGACCCCCGCCCGGTGAGCCAGGGCCTCGAAGCGTTCGGCCGCCGGCCGGCGCAGAGGCTCGAACCGGTTGAAGAGCGGCTCGACGACGACCGGCCAGACGAACGAGCCCAGGAGGATGAGCGCGGCGGTGGCCGGCACGAGGAGCGCCGGCCACCGCCGAGGCCACCTCCGAGCCGCCCACACGGCGCCCACGTACGCGGGGGTCGAGACCGCCAGCGCCAGCCCGACCGACCTTCCCGCGTCGCCCAGCCACCCCCACACCGTCTGGGTGGAGAACCCCCACGAGTGCTCGTGGACGTAGCCGGCCCAGAAGGAGATCGGGAGCCGGACCAGGAAGCGCAGCAGGACGATCGCCCCGATCGCGAGCGCCGCGCCGCGGATCCATCGCGACCCCCGCAGGCGCCCGAGCCAGGCCCCGGCGGGCGTGAAGGCCAGCACGGCCAGCAGCCCGAGGTCGAGGGTGAGGCGCAGCGCCGTCGCCGCGTACAGGGGGGTCCGGTACGCGCCGGCCCGAGCGATCTCGGCCTGGGAGAAGAAGCGGTCGGCAGGGACGGGGGAGCGATCGAGCCCCGAGGCCCACCACAGCAGGAGGAGCGCGACCGCCGCTCCGACGGCCAGCGTGCGACGAGGGATCACCGGGGATGCCCCCGGGGGATCAGCGGTGCCGGTAGATGATGCGGCCCCGCGTGAGGTCGTAGGGCGAGAGCTCCACCGTCACGCGGTCGCCCGGGAGGATGCGGATGTAGTGCTTGCGCATCTTCCCCGAGATGTGCCCGAGGATGTTGTGCCCGTTGTCGAGGTCGATCCGGAACATCACGTTCGGCAGCGCCTCGACGATCGTCCCCTCGACCTGGAGGGCGTCCTCCTTCTGGGGGCCGGCCCGTTCTATCCGCTTGGCCCGCTGCTCGGCCGTGAGCGGCTGCCGTCTGCCCGCCGATCGGCGGGGAGGCGGCCTTCTTCCCTTCCTTCGTGCCATGCGGCCAGGGTAGCAGGTGACCCGATCAGCCGATGCCGAGCCCGGTCATGAGCGCCCGCAGCGTCAGCCCGAAGATGAAGAAGGATCCCACCGCGAACGGCGCCCAGGGCCGATCGGCGAAGGCTTCGCGGGCCAGCCAGTGCGCCCCCACGAGGATCAGCGCGGGAAACCCCACGCCGTACAGGTAGTGGAGGGTCCCCCGTCCCCCTCCCATCACCAGCAGCACGATCCCCACGAGGAGCTGGACGATCAGGGCCGCCTGCAGCGTGCCGACAACCCACCAGAAGGCCTTGCCGGGCCCTCTCCGGATCAGCCAGGTGGCGAGGCCCCACAGCGTGAGCAGGGCGAAGCCGCCCACGATGGCGAAGCCCACGAAGGCATGCAGCTCGTCCAACTCAGAGGTACTGGCCCGGCGGGGTCTGCCCCTGCTGCTGGCCGGGGAGCCCGCTGGGAAGGCCCCGCCGCCGCATCTCCTCGAGCTGCTGGCGGGCCTGCATCTGCTGGGCCCAGAGGGCCGCCTGGATCCCGTGGAAGAGGCCCTCGAGCCAGCCCACGAGCTGGGCCTGGGCCACGCGGATCTCCGACTCGCTGGGGGTGTCGGTGAACGGGATCGCCAGCGCGTCGAGCTCCCGGCGCAGGTCCTCGGTGAGGACGTCCTTCAGCTCGACGAGCGCCCGATCGTAGATCTCCTGGAGCCGCCTGCGGCCTCCCTCGTCCAGAGACGAGTGCCGGGCCTCCTCCAGCAGCTCCCGGATCATCGAGGCGATCCGGAGCAGCTTCGCGGGGTGTTCGACGATCTCCTGGGAGTCGTCCTCGTCCTTCCTCATACCCGGCACGATGACGTCCGGGGTCCGCTGTTCCTCGTCCATGGCTACCAGCCTACACGCGGAGGGAGCGCGCGCCTCAGCGCGCTCGCCGGGGCGCCACGACCGCGGCCGTCCCCAGCGAGACGAGACCGGCCGCCCAAGCCGCCACGCCCACGCCGAACATCGCGAGCAGGGCCAGGAACTCCGCGAAGCCGGCCACGAGGCTCGGGAGCCCCCAGACGAACCCCCAGCCGAACACGACCAGGAAACCCGCCACCGCCATGCCCGTGATCAGCAGGATCCAGGCGGTCATGCCGAGGCCGGTCTCGAACCCGCCCGCCCGCTGCCGCCGCCCGGCGACGACCCCCGCGACGACCGAGGCCACCCCGAGCGCGATGAGCGTGTCCAGGAGCCGGGCCACGAGGAAGGTCTCCACCTGGTCCTCGGTGTTGAAGTGCGAGAACGAGAAGGTGAGGCCGCGGGCCAGGAAGATGCCGGCCCACGTCCCGAAGAACCCGATCGAGCCGACGAGGATCGCCACGGCGTCGAGGCCCCGGGTGGCCAGGGCCACCGCGATCGCCATCACGGCCGCCACGCCGAGCGCGATGGGGAGCCGGGCCAGCACATCGTGGCGATGGCGGTCCTGTCTGGCGCGCTCGAACGCCGCCTCCGTGGACCCGGAGGCCTCGAGCGCCCCCGTGGCCGCCTCGTAGAAGCGCGCCAGCGTCTCGTCGTGCGCCGACTCGATCTCGGCCCTGGCCTCGTCGTCCGCGTCGAGGAGCTCGACGCGCAGCTCGCCCGTGGCGTGCGCCGGCCGCCCGATCCCCAGCAGCGCGGCGATCGTGGGCGCGATGTCCGACTGCGCGACGGCGCCCTGAGCTCCGGGGACGAGTCCGTCTCCCCACAGGACGAGCGGCGTCCGGACGACCTCCTCCTCGGGGCCACCGTGCCCGCCGCTCTCGATGTGGCCGTGGTCCGCAGCGACGATGATCGCCGTGTCCTCCTCGGCCGCCTCGGCCAGCGCCTCGATCGCTCGATCGGCTCCGAGGGCCGCGTCCCGGTAGGCTCCGTCCACGCCCGATTCATGCCCCCGGTGATCCACGTCGGGGAGGTGAACGATCAGGAGATCGGGGTCGTCCTCGGCCAGCATGCGGAGCGCGGCCCGCCCGATGCGCTCGTCGGCGAACCTCCGGGCGTCCGGGACGTAGAAGCTGTGGTCGATCTGCCCTCGGAAGAGCTGGCGCCAGCCCTCCCCGCCGGCCACGGCGGTCGTGAGGCCCGCGCGCCGGGCCGAGGCGAGCACCGAGTCGACACGCACGCGCCCCTCGTACCAGTTCGTGGTCACACTCGAGACGTCCGGGGGGGCGCCCGAGACCAGGTTCGTCCACCCCGGGAACGACAGCGAGGGCAGGGGCGTTCGCGCCACGAGCGAGGAGCCCTCCGCGCCCAGCCGCTGGAGGGTCGGCATGCCCTCGGAGGCGTCCACGCGTAGGCCGTCCACCACGACCAGGATCACGCGGTCGGTGAGCCGAGGCGTCTCCGGGGCCGGGGGGAGATCGAAGACGTACGGCGAGCGGTACTCGACCACCCGGTCCCACTGGAAGTCGGCCAGCATCCGGGCGGCGACGCCGATCACGGCCAGCCCCAGCACCGCGGCGGTCAGCCGGATCCACGGTCCGGCCCGGGACCGGTCGGTCGCCTCCACCTCGGGCGCCAGCGGTTCTGTCGTCCTCATCCCTTCACTCCCATGTAGATCTCGCGGACCCGGTCGTCGGCCTGCAGGTCCTCGCTCGTCCCTTCCAGGACCACCCTCCCCGACTCCAGCAGGTAGCCTCGGTGCGACGCCTGCAGCGCCACGCGGGCGAGCTGCTCCACGAGCAGCACCGAGCGGCCCCCCGCGGCGAGCCCCGCCACGGCCTCCATCACGACGCCCACGACGCGGGGCGCCAGACCGAGCGAGGGCTCGTCCAGCATGAGGATGCGGGGCCTCCCCATGAGCGCCCTCCCGATCGCGAGCATCTGCTGCTCGCCCCCCGAGAGGGCCCCCGCGGGCCGCTCCGCCAGCTCAGCGAGGACGGGGAAGAGGCGATGCACCTCGTCGAGCCCCTCGCTGACCGCCGACCGGTCCCGCCGGAGACGATACGCGCCGAGGAGCAGGTTGTCGCGGACGGTGAGCGAGGGGAACACCTGCCGTCCCTCGGGGACGAGCACGACCCCCAGCCCCACCATGCGCTCCGGCGTGGTCCCCACGGTCTCCACGCCGCCCACGCGCACGCTGCCCGCGGACGGGCGGATCGCTCCGGCCAGCGCCGCCAGCAGCGTGGACTTCCCCGCCCCGTTGACGCCGAGCACGCAGGTGACCTCGTTCGGGTGCGCGTCGAGGTCCACCTCGCGGAGGGCGGTGATCGCCCCGTACGAGCAGGCCAGGCCCCGGATCCGCAGCAGCGGGCTCGCCGTCATCCCGCCTCCACCCCAAGGTAGGCCTCGACCACCTTGGGGTCGGACTGGACCTCCGTCGGCGTACCCTCGGCGATCCTGCGACCCGAGTCGAGCACCGTGACCCGGTCACAGAGCCCCATCAGGAACTCCATGTTGTGCTCGATCAGCAGGACCGTGACTCCCCCTTCCCGCAGTCGAGCCAGCAGCGCCGCGAGCCGGCCCAGCTCCCCCGTGGAGAGACCGGTGGCCGGCTCGTCCAGGATCAGCACGGTCGGACGAGCGGCCAGCGCGCGAGCAACCTCGAGCAGCCGACGGTCGCCGAACGGAAGCGATGCGGCCGGCAGATGCCGGCGCCCGGCGAGCCCGAGCGCCTCGAGGAGGGTCGCCGCCTCTCGCCGCAGCTCCTCGTCCCGGCGGCGGGCCCCCGGGGTCCGGAGCACGTTCGCGGGGAGGCCGCGCTCGGCCACGAGATGGAACCCCGCCATGACGTTCTCCAGCGAGGCGATCGCGGCGAAGACCTCCGTCCGCTGGAACACCCTCCCCACCCCGCGGGCGGCCATGGCGTGGGGCCGGGGCCGAACCACTCGCTTCCCCAGGAACCGGATCTCGCCGGCGTCGGCCGCAAGGGCGCCGGTGAGCAGGTTCACCGTCGTGGTCTTACCCGACCCGTTGGGGCCGATCAGCCCGTGGATCGTGCCGCCCTCCACCACGAGATCGAGGTCGTCCACCGCCCGGACGCCGCCGAAGCGCTTCGTCAGGCCCACCACCTCGAGCGCCGGGCCCTCCGGCCACGGGATCCGCGGGGCGGGAAGCACCGCCGCAGCCGGCGTCTCGTCCCGATCGGCGACCGTCGCCCCACGACGGCGGGAGGTCAGAGCGCCCGCCATACCCCGGGGCAGGAAGACGATCACGAGGAAGAGGAGGATGCCCGAGACCAGCGCCTGCCAGACGACCAGGTCGAGTCCCGGGAGGGCTCCCTGCAGGGACACGAGGGCCCGATCGATCAGGAGGAACGCCCCCACTCCCAGCACGGGGCCCCAGAGCGCTCCGGCGCCGCCCACCAGCAGCATCGCCACGAAGAGCGTGGCGTCGTCGAACCCCGAGATCTCCGGGCTGACGAAGCCGTCCAGGTGGGCGAAGAGCGCCCCCCCGGCCGCGGCCACCGCTCCCCCGAAGGCCATGGCCAGGGTCCGGTACCGGAACGGGTCGATCCCCACCGACGCAGCCGCCTCCTCGCTCTCGCGCACCGCCACCAGGGCCCGCCCCAGAGGCGAGCGCACGAGGTTCCGGATCGCCAGGAGGCAGACCGCGGCGATCGCCAGGACGAAGAGCCAGTACCGCCGGGCCATGAGGGCATCCCCGGCGAGCTCGGGCCGCCGCACGGTGATGCCCGCCTCGCCCCCCGTCACCGAGGTCCAGCCGCTCAGGAGCTCGGAGACGGCGAAGACGAGGACGAGCGAGACCACGGCGAAATGGATCGCCCGGGCCCGGAACGTGGCCAGGGTGAGCACGGCCCCGGCCACCGCCCCGACCAGCAGCGCCGAGCCGATCCCGGCCCACACGGGGAGGCCCTGCCGCGTGACCGCGACCGCCGTCGCGTAGGCTCCCAGCGCGAACAGCGCGACGTGGGCGAACGAGAACAGGCCCGTGTACCCGAGGGCAAGGTTCAGCCCCGCCACGACGAGCAGGAAGCAGGCGCTCCGGGAGGCCAGGAACAGGTAGAAGTCGCCGACGGGCAGGTACACGAGCGAGGCGCCGACGAGCACCAGGGCAACCCCTCCCCAGAAGCTCGCCCGGCGGGCCCTCACGCCACCCGTCTCCCGAAGAGCCCGGTCGGCCGCAGGACGAGCGTGAGGAGCAGGAAGCCGAACAGGATCGTGCCGCCCATCCCCGCGGGGAGCTGCTGGCGGATCACCGTCTCGGCCAGCCCGAGCGACAGCCCGCCGATCAGGGCCCCTCGGAAGGACCCCATCCCGCCGATCACCGCGGCGATGAACCCCTTGAGGCCGAGCAGCAGCCCGATCGGGACGGCCGCGAACGTGATCGGCGCCACCAGGACGCCGCCCAGGCCCGCGATCGCCCCGGAGAGCGCGAACGAGAGCATCACCAGGCGAGGCACCGGCACGCCCGAGAGCCGGGCGGGGGCCGGGTTGTCGGCCGTGGCCCGGAAGGCCGTCCCGATCATCGTCCTCCCGAGCCACAGCTCGATCCCGACCATCACGGCCACGGCGACGGCCAGCACGACGAGGGCGTGATGCTGGATCACGAGATCCCCGATCCTGGTCACCCCCGCGATCGCGGGCGGGAAGGTCCGGGGCTCCTTCCCGAAGATCATGGACGCGACGTTCTCGATCACCACGGCGGCGGCCAGCGTGGCCACGATCCACGTATACGGGCTGCGGGTCGCCCTCAGCGGCAGCGTGATGGAGCGCTCAAGGGCGAGGCCGGAGGCCGCCACGATCGCCATGGTCAGGGGCACCATCAGGAGGTAGGGGACGCCGACCCCCAGCAGGGCGACGCCGGTCATCGCGCCGAGCATGAACAGGTGGCCCTGGGCGAAGTTCACTACCCTCGACGTGGAGAAGATCAGGGCATACCCGAAGGCCACGAGAGCGTAGACGCTCCCCTGGGCCAGGCCGGCGAACAGCTGCTGGAGGAACAGGGTCATGACAGGTCGAGGGGGGCGCGCCGGG
>DASUTW010000043.1:0-8338 GCA_036374395.1 Actinomycetota bacterium | reverse complement strand
GGGCGTGACGATCGTGGGCCCCGTGGAGGGACCGCTGGCCGCGGGGGACGAGGGCATGGGGCGGATGGCCGAGCCCGAGGAGATCGCGGGCGCGCTGGAGGAAGCGCTCGGGGGCGGGGACCTGGCGGGGAGGCGGATCCTTGTGACGGCCGGCCCCACCTACGAGCCGGTGGATGCCGTGCGCTTCGTCGGGAACCGATCGAGCGGCCGGATGGGCTTCGCGGTGGCCGAGGAGGCCCGGCGCCGGGGCGCGGAGGTGATCCTCGTCACGGGCCCCACGCACCTCTCCGACCCCCCGGCGATCGAGGTGCGCAGGGTGGAGACGGCGGCCCAGATGCGCCAGGAGGTCCTGCTCGCCTTCGAGGACGCGGATGCGGTGGTGAAGGCGGCGGCCGTGAGCGACTACCGCCCGGCCGAGCCCTCCGCCCGCAAGCTGAAGAAGGAGGAGGGGCCGCCCCCGATCCGGCTGGAGCCCACGGCCGACATCCTCGCCGAGCTGGGGGAGCGGAAGGGCGAGCGCGTGCTGGTCGGCTTCGCCGCCGAGACCGACGACCTCGAGGCCGCCGGCCGGCGGAAGCTGACCGAGAAGCGTCTCGACCTCGTGGTGGTGAACGAGGTGGGTCGCCCGGGCACGGGCTTCGAGGCCGAGACGAACCGCGCCATGATCCTCTCGGCTCGGGGCGACGACGAGCCGCTCCGCGACTGGACGAAGCGGGATCTGGCCCGGGCCATCGCCGACCGCCTGGCCAAGCTCCTGACCTGAGGCCTATAGAATCCGGGCATGGCGCGGACCCACCTCTTCACCTCGGAGTCGGTGACCGAGGGGCACCCGGACAAGCTCGCCGACCAGATTTCCGACGCCGTCCTCGACGCGATCCTCACCGACGACCCGGGCGCCCGCGTGGCCTGCGAGACGCTCGTGACCTCGGGCCTGGCGATCATCGCGGGTGAGATCTCGACCCGCACCTACGTGGACCTCCGCGACGTCGTCCGCGAGACGATCACCGAAGTCGGGTACACAGACCCTGCCCTGGGGATCGACGGGGAGGCCTGCGGCGTCATCACCGCGATCCAGGAACAGGCGGGGGACATCGCCCAGGGCCTGGAGGACTCCTGGGAGGCGCGCCGCGGCTCGGACGACGAGCTCGACCGGCTCGGGGCCGGCGACCAGGGCATGATGATCGGGTACGCCTGCACCGAGACCGCCGAGCTGATGCCCGCCCCGATCGCGATCGCCCACCGCCTGACGAAGCGGCTGGCCGACGTCCGCAAGGCCGGCGTCGTGCCGTACCTCCGCCCAGACGGCAAGAGCCAGGTCACGGTGGAGTACGAGGACGACCGCCCCCGCCGGATCACGACGGTGGTGGTCTCCGCCCAGCACCGCGAGGAGGTCGACGTCGAGACCCTCCTCACGCCCGACGTCGTGGAGCACGTGATCGAGCCGGTCCTCGCGGAGGTGGGGCTCGACGCCGACGACGTCACGCACATGGTGAACCCGACGGGCAAGTTCGAGAAGGGCGGGCCGGCGGCCGACACGGGCCTCACCGGCCGGAAGATCATCGTGGACTCCTACGGGGGGCTCGTCCCCCACGGCGGCGGCTGCTTCTCGGGGAAGGACCCCACGAAGGTGGACCGGTCCGGCGCCTACTTCGTGCGCTACGTGGCGAAGAACATCGTGGCCGCGGGACTCGCCGACCGGGCCCAGATCCAGGTCGCGTACGCGATCGGCACCGCCCACCCCGTCTCGTTCGTGCTGGAGACCTTCGGGACGTCGGAGGTGGATCCGGAGAGGCTCGAGACCACCGTGCGCGAACTGTTCGACTTCCGGCCGGCGGCGATCATCCGCGACCTCGACCTGCGGCGCCCGATCTACCGGGAGACCGCCGCCTACGGCCACTTCGGGCGCAAGGACGTCCCCTGGGAGGCCACCGAGAAGGCCGACGAGCTCCGGCGCGCGTTCGCCTGAGGCCGTGGGGCGGGCCGTCGGGGTGGCGGTGGACCTCCCCCGCCTGGAGCTCGACCGGCCGTTCACGTACCTCCTCCCTGAAGGCATGGAGGCGCCGGTGGGCTCGGTCGTCAGCGTCCCGTTCCACGGCCGCACCGTCCACGGATGGGTGCTGGGCCCTACCGACGACGTCCCGTCGCGGGTGCTGCCCGTGCGCCGGGTCCTGTCGAAGGAGCCCGTCTTCGACCAGCGAGCGCTGCGGCTCTTCGCCTGGATGCGGGAGCGCTACGTGGTCCCGCTGTCGGTGGCGATCGATCGGGCGGTCCCGCCCCGGGTGGCGTCCGAGGAGGGAGGAGCGGCGGGGTCCCCCCCTGAGTCCCGGGCCGCCGTCCCGGGAGCCCTGGGCCGGTACGAGAGCGGAGGAGCGCTGCTGACGGCGTGCCGAGAGGGGAGCGGGGTGTTCGTCGTCCGGCCGCTCCCCGAGGACGAGGCGGCCGTCTGCGTGGACGCCGTGACGGCCACGGTGGCCGGCGGGCGAGATGCCGTGGTGGTGATCCCCGAGCTCGACCCGCTGCCCGAGATCGCGGCGGCGGTGCTGGAGGCGGCCGGGCCGGCCGGCGCCCTCTTCGCGGGAGGGGACCGGCGGGCCCGCTACCGGACCTGGCTGGAGATCCTGCGGGGCCGCTACCGGGTCGTGGTGGGGACGAGGCCGGCCATCTTCTCGCTGCTCCCAAGGGTCGGCCTTCTCTGGATCCATCGGGAGGCGCACGCCGTCCACCGCGAGGAGCGGACGCCCGCCTACCATCCGAGGGAGGTGGCGCTGGCGCGAGCGGAGCTCGAGGGGGCGGTCTGCGCCCTGGCCGCCCTCGCGCCCAGCGGGCACGCCGCGGCCATGGTCGAGGACGGTGAGGCGGTGCTGGTCCGGGCCCCCCGGGCGATCGAGCGCGCGGCGGCCCCCCTCGTGGAGACCACGAGGCCGGCCGACGAGGACCGCTCGCCCAGGCTGGCGACCCTGCTGCGGTCGGCGCCGGGCGCGTTCCTCCTGCTGTCGCGGCGCGGCTACGGGACGGCGCGCGTCTGCCGAGCCTGCGGCGAGCCGGCCCGCTGCGCCGCCTGCCGGGGGCCGATCGTCGTGCGGAAGGGGCGCGAGGCGTGCGCCGTCTGCGGCGCGGAGGCCCGCTGCGCCGCCTGCGGGGCCGCAGACTTCGGGGTGGAGCGGGGCGGGACCGAGCGGATCGAGGAGTGGGCCCGCGGCGTGACGAGCCTCCCCGTCCGCCGGGTGGACGAGGGCGCCGCGTCGGGGCCCGAGCCGGGGGAGGTCGTCGTGGGCACCGCGGCCGCGGTGAAGGACCTGGGGCCGAGGTCGATCGGGCTGGTGGGCATCCTAGACGCGGATCGCGCCCGGCGCCGGGCCGGGCTGGAGGCGCCCGAGCAGGTCCTGGCCACGTGGTTCGAGGCCGCGGCCTGGGCCGGCCCTCGCGCCGAGGGGGGGAGGGTCCTCGTCCAGACGCGGGAGCCGGCCGACCCCGCGGTGCAGGCGCTCGTGCGCTGGGATCCGCTCCACTTCCACCGCCGCGAGCGGGCCCGCCGCGAGGAGGCGGGGTTCGCGCCCGGCGTCCCCCTCTTCCGGGTCGTGGGCTCGCCGGAGCTGGAGGAGGCGCTCCGGGCGCTCGAGCCCGCGAGCCTGCTCGCGACGCCGCTGGGGGGCCAGACGGTATGCTTGGTGACGATCCGCCCCGACGCCCTCGCGGCGTTCCGGGAGCGCATCCTCGACCTCGTCGGCGAGCACGTCGCCCTCCGGGTCGAGGCCGAGCCGCGACTGTGACGAGGAGTGCGAGATGGCGATCCTTCCGATCCGGACGCTGGGCGACCCGGTGCTGCGCCAGCCGGCGTCCCCGGTGGAGGAGTTCGACGGGGCCCTCCGGGCGCTGGCCGACGACATGATCGAGACGATGCACGAGGCCCCCGGCGTGGGGCTGGCCGCCCCCCAGGTGGGGAGGGCGATCCGGCTCATCGTCTTCGACATCGGTGAGGGGCCGAGCGCGCTCGTCAATCCCACGCTCTCGGGCCACGAGGGGGAGCAGATCGGCGAGGAGGGCTGCCTCTCGATCCCCGGACTCTACTTCGAGGTTCGCCGGGCGATGAAGGTGACGGCGGACGGCATGGACCTCCACGGAGAGCCGGTGCGCATCGAGGGCGAGGAGCTGCTGGCCCGCGTCCTCCAGCACGAGGTGGATCACATCGACGGCATCCTGTTCATCGACCGGCTGGACGAGGAGGAGCGGAAGCGCGCGATGGCCGAGCTCCGCCGGCAGGAGCTGGGGCTGGCGCCCACCTCGCTGGACCCCTCGCGCGCGCTCTGAGTGGGACGCCGCGTCGTCTTCCTCGGGAACGATCCCTGGTCGGTCCCCTCGCTGGAGGCCCTGGCCTCCTCGGAGCACGAGGTCGCCCTCGTCCTGACCCGCGAGCCGCGGCCAGCCGGGCGCGGGGGGCGGCTCCGGCCCACGGCGGTGGCCGAGGCCGCGCGCCGGCTGGGGCTGCCGCTCCGGGAGGTGGCCACCGTCAAGGAAGGCGAGGGCCGAGCGGCCCTGGAGGAGGCCGTTCCCGACGTCCTCGTCGTCGTGGCCTACGGTGAGATCCTGCCGGCCGACGTGCTCGCCGTTCCGGGGCTGGTCCCGGTCAACGTGCACTTCTCGCTTCTCCCCGAGCTCCGGGGCGCCGACCCGGTCCGGAGGGCGATCCTGGAGGGCCTGGAGACGACCGGCGTGACGACCATGCGGATGGACGAGGGGATGGACACCGGCCCCGTTCTCCTGCAGGCGGAGGAGCCGATCCGTCTGGACGACGACGCGGGCTCGCTCGGCGAGCGCCTCGCCGCGCTGGGCGGGGGCCTGCTGGTGGAGACGCTCGATCGGCTGGAGGAGATCGAGGAGCGGGCCCAGGAGCACGATCGGGCAACGACCGCGCGGAAGATCCGCCTGGAGGAGGAGTGGATCGACTGGTCCCAGCCCGCGGGGGCGATCGTCCGCCGCGTGCGGGCGCTCTCGCCCGAGCCCGGGGCCAGGACGCGCCTGCGGGGAAAGGTCCTGAAGGTGTACCGGGCGCGGTCGGTGGGGGGCGCCGGCGAGCCGGGGACGATCCTCGTCTCGGGGGAGATGGTCGTCGCGGCGGGCGAAGGCGCCGTCGCGCTGGACGAGGTGCTCCCGGAGGGGAAGCGCCGGATGAGCGGAGCGGAGCTGGCCCGTGGCCACCGGCCGGAGTCGGGCGAGCGGCTCGGGTAGGGGGCGGCGCGGCGGACGGCCTCGGGGCCGGGCCGCGCCCCCGCTGCGGACGCCACGGGCGGTGGCGATCGAGGCCGTGCGCCGCGTCGCCGACGAGGGCGCATACAGCAACCGCCTCATCCCCTCCCTGATCGGACGCTCGAACCTCGGTCCCGAGGACCGGGGGCTGGCGTCGGAGCTCGCCTACGGCACCCTGCGGGGGCTCCTCCTCCTCGATGCGGCGCTCGCGCCGCTCCTGGACCGACCGCTGCGGCGCGCGCCGAGCGGCGCTCGCGCCGCCCTCCGCGTCGGGGCCCATCAGCTCCTGTACACCCGCATCCCCCCGCACGCCGCCGTGGGCGAGACGGTCGCCGCGGCGCCGCCCCGGGCTCGGGGATTCGTGAACGCCGTGCTCCGGCGCCTGGCCGACGAGGGCTGGCGCCCTCCCGAAGGAGCCGACGACGGCTCGATCTCGCTGCGTACCGGGGTCGCGCCCTGGGTCGTGGCCGAGCTCCGCGCCCTCGTGGGCGAGGAGGCCGAGGCGGCGGCGGCCGGGATCGCCTCCTCCGCGGGCCTCACCCTTCGGGCCAACCCGTGCGCGGGCCCGGTCGAGGACCTCCCCGGCATCCTGGCCGGCGCCGGCCACGAGGTCGAGACGGGGAGCATCCACGCCCGGTCGCTCCGCCTCCCGGGCGGCGATCCCAGGACCCTCCCCGGGTGGGAGGACGGCCTCTTCACCGTCCAGGACGAGGCCTCCGCATGGGTGGTGGACGTGCTGGACCCTCGCCGGGGGGAGCGGGTGCTGGACTGCACGGCCGGCCCGGGGGGCAAGGCCACCGACATCGCGTGCCGGGCGGGGACCGTCGTCGCCTCGGACCTCTCGGAGCGTCGCGCGGGCCTGGTGGCCTCCTCGTCCGCCCGGCTGGGGGTGGACGTCCACCCGCTCGTCATGGACGCGACCCGGCCCGCCGTGCGCCCCGGCTTCGACCGCGTGCTGGTCGATGCCCCGTGCTCGGGCCTGGGCTCGGCTCGCCGCCGCCCCGAGCTCCTCTGGCGGCCCAAGGAGGAAGACCTCGCCGCGCTGCACCGCCTCCAGGTCGACCTCGTCTCGAGCGCGGCCGGCCTCCTGCGACCGGGCGGCCTGCTCGTGTACTCGGTCTGCACCTTCCCTCGCGCCGAGACGGACGAGGTCGTGGCGGAGATCCTGGACCGGTTCCCGGGTCTGCGCCCCGACCCGTTCGCGACCCCGGAGGGGGAGCGTCGGGCGTCGGCCCGCCTCTGGCCACACCGCCACGGCACCGACGCGATGTTCGCCGCCCGCTTCGTGCTGGGTGGGTCCCGGCCGTAGAATCGGGGCGCCATGTCGCAGATCAGGGTGGCCGCCTCGATCCTGGCCGCGGACTTCGCCCGCCTCGGGGAGCAGGTCAAGGCGGTCGAGCCCTACGCCGAGATCATCCATGTGGACTCCATGGACGCGCACTTCGTCCCGCCCCTCACGATCGGGCCCGTCGTGATCGAGTCGATCCGGCCCCTGACCGAGCGGCTGCTCCACGCGCACATGATGGTGGCGCGGCCCGAGCGGCTCCTCGAGGACTACGCCACGGCCGGCACCGACATCGCCACCTTCCACCTCGAGGCGGCGTCGGACCCGGGCGCGGTGGTCGACGAGGCCGACACCCTGGGCCTCCGGGCGGGCATCGGAGTGAACCCCGAGACCGACATCGAGGAGGTCTACCCGTTCCTGGAGCGGCTCGACAACGTGATCGTGATGACGCTGGAGCGCACCGGGTACGCCGGTCAGCCGTTCCAGCGGGAGCAGCTCCGGAAGGTGGAGGCGGTGCGGAAGGAGATCGACCGCCTGGGGCTCGCGGTGGACGTGGTGGTCGACGGCGGCATCGACGCGGAGACCGGGCGTCTGTGCGTGGAGGCGGGCGCCACGGTCCTGGCAGCTGCCTCCTCCATCTTCCGGGCCGAGGACCCGGCGGCGGCCGCGCGCGGCCTGGCCGAGGTCGCGGGGGCCGGCGGATGAGCGACGAGGGCGCGGCCTCCCGGCCCGAGCCCGGCGACACCAGGATCCTCGTGGTGGACGACGATCCCGACATCGCCCGATTCGTCGAAGTCAACCTCCGGGGCGACGGCTACGCCGTGGAGATCGCGTCGAACGGCGACCAAGGGCTGGAGAAGGCCCTGGCCAACCCGCCCGACCTGGCCCTGGTGGACGTGATGATGCCGGGTATGGACGGGTTTCAGCTCGTAGAGCGCCTCCGGACCGATCCGCGCACGGCCGGGATGAGCATCATCATGCTGACGGCGAAGTCGCTGACCGCCGACAAGGTGCTGGGGCTGACGACCGGGGCCGACGACTACATCATCAAGCCGTTCGACCCGGTCGAGCTGATGGCGCGGGTCAAGGGCACCCTGCGGCGGGCCGAGGAGATGCGGGCCTCCTCGCCCCTCACGGGCCTTCCGGGCAACGTCAGGATCCAGGACGAGATCGCCCGGGCCGTGGCCTCGGGCCGCCCGTTCGCCCTCGTCTACGCGGACCTCGACAACTTCAAGGCCTACAACGACTACTACGGGTTCCTGCGGGGGGATGCCGCGATCAAGACGGCGGCCAGGATCTTCCAGGACGAGACGAGGGGCGTGGTCGGCGAGTCGGCCTTCGTGGGCCACATGGGCGGGGATGACTTCGTGCTGCTGGTCCCCCCCGAGAAGGTCGAGGACCTCTGCCACGCCATCATCGAGCGGTTCGACGGGGCGATGACCGAGCTCTACGACGACGAGGATCGGGAGCGCGGCTACATCGAGATCCGGAGCCGACGAGGGGACCTGCAGCGCTTCCCGCTCGTCTCGCTCTCCCTGGGGGTGGCCACCACCGAGCGCCGATCGTTTACGCACCGCGAGGAAGCAGTGGCCATCGCCACCGAGATGAAGAACTACGCGAAGCGGTCCGAGGGCTCCTCCTGGGCCATCGACCGACGGTCCGCCGGCAGCTGAGCGCCGTTCTATACTGGTCGGGCAACCGAGCCTTCGGGGCGGGGTGGAACTCCCCACCGGTGGTGACAGTCCACGACCCCCCGCGAGCCACGCGGGGGTGGACCCGGCGGAATCCCGGGACCGACGGTGACAGTCC
>DASUTW010000042.1:0-8189 GCA_036374395.1 Actinomycetota bacterium | reverse complement strand
GGAGCCGATCCAGCCCCTCCACGGTCATCCGGACGCCTCCTCGCTCGCGCGGATCGCGGCGACCTCCTCGGTGATGTCGATGCCGACCGGGCACCAGGTGATGCAGCGCCCGCAGCCCACGCAGCCCGACGTCCCGAACTGGTCGATCCACGTGGCGAGCTTGTGGGTCATCCACTGGCGGTAGCGGCCGATCGTCGAGGTCCGAACGTGGCCCCCTCCCATCTCGGAGTGATCGAGCGTGAAGCAGGAGTCCCACCGCCTGTGCCGCTCCGCCGTCTCCCCCGACAGATCGGTGGAGTCCTCGATCGTCGAGCAGAAGCACGTGGGGCACACCATCGTGCAGTTCGTGCAGGCGAGGCAGCGCTGGGCGACGTCCTCCCATCGGGGGTGCTCGAGGTTCCGGTACAGGAGCTCCTTGATCCCGTCGGTCTCCATCCGCCGGCCCATCGACGCGGCCGCCCGCTCCACGACGGCATCGGCCGCGCCCACGTCCTCGTCCGCGGCGGGTGAGGAGGGAAGGGCGTCCGCGATCTCCGCGCCCCGCTCCGACCCCACCTCGAGCAGGAACCGATGGCCTCCCTCCAGGATCTCGGTCAGCGCGAGGTCGTACCCGTCCTCGACCCTGGGCCCGGTGTCCATCGAGACGCAGAAGCACGTCCCCGAGGGAGACCCGCACTGCACCGCGATCACCAGCGCGTCCCGCCTTCGGGCCGCGTAGGTCGGGTCCTCGGCTCCCTCCGCCATGAACACGCGATCCTGGATCTCGATCGCCGCCACCTCGCACGCGCGGACGCCCAGGAAGGCGTACCGGGGGGCGTCGGGCTCGGGCTGCTCGAACTCGACCTCTCCGTTCTGCCGACGGATCCTCGCCAGGAGCGTCTCGGGAGGGAACAGCTCGCGCTTCCAGGAATGAGGGCCGACCGCGTAACCGAACAGCGCCGCGTCGTCGCGCCGGTGGAGGCGATAGGTGCCGCCCTCCTGCTCGTCCGTCCATCCTTCGGGGAGGTCTTCGACGGAGCCGATCTCGTCGTAGACGATCGCCTGTTCGCGGAGCCGCGGGCCCACGACCGTGTAGCCGCGCTCTCGAAGCACGCGGATGAGGGCGTCGACGCCCTCCCGGTCCAACAGCCGTCTGACCGTCAGCGGGATCACTCCCGAAGTGTGACGAGAGGAGAGGATCCTCGCGCGGTACGAAGGACCTCTCATCGTCGGGACCTTTCCCGGATGCTATACCAGGGCGCGCTCCCTCAGCCCCGCCCGCCCGCGATCCGGAACGCCTCGGGGGAGCGCTGGAGCCGCTGCATCGCCAGGATCCCCAGCGCCGGCCCGAGCGCCAGCATGGCGAAGGCCCACCACCACGACAGGGCGTCGCGGACGATCGGCACCAGCCAGATCGTGGCCACCGTGAGCGTGAAGCCGAGCGCCGTCTGGAGCGTCACGGCCGTGCCCACGTAGGCGGTGTTCGCGGTCTCCGTGACCGCGGCCGAGAACTGGGCCGAATCGGCGACCACGGTGATCCCCCACACGATCCCCAGGGCGAGGACGAGCCAGGGGGAGCGTCCGAAGAGCAGGCCGATCGTCAGCGCGCACGCCCCGCTGATCGCCATCGCCGCGCTCGTGGTGCGGGAGCGGCCCCACCGATCGCCCAGGATGCCCGCCGCCCAGCACCCGAGGGCTCCGGATCCGATCACGGCGAAGGTGGCGAGCGGAGCGAGAACGGTCGGATCGCGGCCCGCGGTCTCCAGGGACTCCGTGAAGAAGACGAGGAACCAGGCCCACATCGCGAACAGCTCCCACATGTGCCCGAAGTAGCCGAACGTCGCCAGCCGCACGCCTCGGTTCCGGAACACGCGCCCCGCCTGCCTCGGGTCGAAGACGGCTCGGGGGAAGGGGAAGGGGCCGTCCCCGACGAGGTACCGAGCGATCACCCCTCCCGAGGCCGTCAGGATCGAGGTGATGACGATCACGGTCCGCCAGGAGAGGCCCCCGAGACCGTTGACCAGGTGCGGCATGGCGGAGCCCAGAGAGATGCCGGCGACGAGCACCCCCAGCGCGTAGCCGCGCCCCTCTCGGTACCAGGTCGCGATCACCTTCATCCCGGGCGGGTAGACGCCGGCCAGGAAGAACCCGGTCAGGAACCGCAGGGGGATCCCCAGCGCGGCGTCGTCCGCCGCGACGAGCCCCAGGTTCGCCAGCGCCGCACCGAAGCCGGAGACGACGATCACGGTCCTCGCCGAGTGGACGTCGGCCAGGTTCAGGACCGCCGACACGAGCGCGCCGGCGACGAAGCCGAGCTGCACGGCGATCGTGAGCCAGGCGGCCGCCGTCGGCCCCAGCGACCATTCCTCCCGGAGCTGGGGGATCACCGCCGAGGCCGAGAACCACGTGGCGAGCCCGAGCACCATGGCCAGGGTGAGCAGCGCGAGGGCCCGACGCCGACCGGGGGCTTCCGTCACTCTTCGGGTGGGCTCGACGTTGCCAGCTCGCGGATCTCCTCGACGACCTCGGCGTTGGCCAGGGTCGTCACATCGCCCAGGTCTCGGCCGTGGGCGACGTCGCGGAGGAGACGCCGCATGATCTTCCCCGACCGGGTCTTGGGGAGGTCGTCGGTGAGCACGATCGCGTGGGGGCGAGCGATCTTCCCGATCTTCTCCGCCACGTGCTCGCGCAGCTCGTCGATCAGGGACTCGTCTCCCTCGATGTGACCCTTCAGCGTGACGTAGGCCACGATCGCCTCGCCCACGTCGGGGTCGGGTCGGGAGACGACCGCCGACTCGGCCACCGAGGGGTGGTCCACGAGCGCCGACTCGATCTCGTAGGTGGAGAGGCGGTGGCCGGCCACGTTCATGACGTCGTCGATCCGCCCCAGCAGCCAGAAGTAGCCGTCCTCGTCGCGCTTCGCCCCGTCGCCGGCCAGGTACACGGAGGGCCCGTACTTCGAGAAGTACTGCTCCACGTAGCGGTCGGGGTCGCCGTGGATCGTCCTGGCCATCGCCGGCCACGGTCGCTTCAGGACGAGGTAGCCTCCCGCCCCGGGCGGGACGCTGCCTCCGGCCTCGTCGAAGACGTCGGCCTCGACCCCGGGGAAGGCCCGCGTGGCCGAGCCCGGCTTCAGAGGGGTGATCCCCGGCAGGGGCGTGATGAGGATCATCCCCGTCTCGGTCTGCCACCAGGTGTCGACGACGGGGCAGCGCTCGCCGCCGACGTGCTCCCAGTACCACATCCAGGCCTCGGGGTTGATCGGCTCGCCCACGGTGCCCAGCAGACGGAGCGACGACAGGTCGTGCTTCCGCACGTGCTCCGGCCCCCACTTCATGAAGGCACGGATCGCCGTGGGCGCCGTGTAGAAGATCGTCACCCCGTGCTTGGCCACGATCGACCACAGCCGGTCCTTGTCGGGGAAGTCCGGCGCCCCCTCGTACATGACGCTCGTCGTGCCGTTGGCGAGCGGCCCGTAGACGATGTAGGAGTGCCCGGTGACCCATCCGATGTCGGCCGCGCACCAGTAGACGTCGGTCTCCGGGTGGAGGTCGAAGATCATGCGATGCGTGGCGGTCACGCCGACGAGGTAGCCGCCGGTCGTGTGCTGGATCCCCTTGGGCTTCCCGGTGGTGCCCGACGTGTAGAGGATGTAGAGGGGATCCTCGGCCTCCATCGGCTCGGCGGGGCAGTCGGGGCTCTCCGCCGCGATCAGCTCGTCGTACCAGAGGTCGCGCCCCTCCCGGAACGGCACCTCCTCGCCGGTGCGGCGGACGACGACGACCTGCTCGATCGAGGGAGTTTCGGCGACGGCCTGGTCGGCGTTCTCCTTGAGCGGCACGATCTGGCCCCGTCGCCACCCGCCGTCGGCCGTCACCAGCACCGAGGCCTGGGCGTCGTTGATCCGGTCCCGCAGCGAGTCGGCGCTGAAGCCCCCGAAGACCACCGAGTGCACGGCCCCGATCCGGGCGCAGGCCAGCATGGCGACGGGGAGCTCGGGGATCATGCCGAGGTAGATCGCGACCCGGTCTCCCTTGGCCACGCCCAGACGCTTGAGGGCGTTCGCGAAGCGAGAGACCTCCTCGTGGAGCTCGCGGTAGGTGATCGTGCGCTCGTCCCCGGGCTCCCCTTTCCAGTGGTAGGCGACCCGGTCCCCGTGGGCCTCCAGGTGGCGGTCGAGGCAGTTCGCGGAGATGTTGAGGCGTCCACCCTCGAACCAACGCACCCAGGGCGGATCCCAGCGCAGGACCTCGTCCCACGGTTCGATCCAGTCGAGATGGCCCGCCTGCTCCGCCCAGAACCCCTCGGGGTCCTCGGCCGCGCGGCCGTAGATCCCTTCGTCCGAGACCACGGCCTGCTCGCGGAAGCCCCGGGGGGCCTCGATCAGGCGATGCTCCTCGAGCAGCGCTGCGATGTCCTTGCGATCCTCGGTGGCCACCCTCGCCCTCCTCGGACGACGACGCTTCAGTCAACACCCGCGTCGCCCGACGGGCAATGCGGCGTCACGGGATCTCGCGACGGCGCTCGCACGATCGGGCTCGATCGCGGCCGGGGCCGCCGACGCAGAGATCCCTTCCCGGGCCCCCATGGAGTCGATCCCTGCCCGGTCCCCCCTCGAGGGTGTCCCGGCCGCCGTTGCCGCACATCCCGTCCGAGCCCCCCCTGCCGATCAGCCGATCCCGGCCGCCGAAGCCGAGGAACCCATCCTTCCTGCCGGTCCCTCGCAGGACGTCGTTGCCCTGCGTCCCCACTCTGTTCACGATCCGCCCGAAGCACGACACGAGCTCGTATGCGCCGATGTCGCACGCGCCTCCCAACGAGCGAGGAACCCCACGCTGGTCTTTCGAGAGACAGGCGGCTCCGGCGTTCCGGGCAGGGCTCCCGGGGGGGAGCGCCAGCGTTCTGGTCGCGCCGCCGTTGTTCGCCAGCGGGCGCAGGCGCGGGTCCGTCCCCGCAGGGAGGTCACCCGAGGCGCCGGTGAGGCTGCAGCCGTTCTGGTCGCGAACGAGGCTCGACCCGAGGGACGTCAGGTCGCCGGCGCAGTCGTGGGCCGCGGTGGGAGCGCCGTCTGTGTTCCCGGAGATGATCGTGTTCCGGATCTCCATGGTTGACCCTGCGTTGACCTGGACGCCGCCTCCGTTCCCGCCCGGAGCCCCGGCGTCGCCGTCGGTGTGGTTGCCGTGGACGGTGACGTTGAGCAGCAGAGCGCTCCCGGAGTTGATGCCGATGCCCCCCGCGTTGTGCCCGCTCGTGTTCCCGGCGACCGTGGTGTTGCGGAGCTCGACGGTGGACCCGAAGAACAGCGCCATCGCTCCCCCGGACAAGGTGGCCCTGTTCCCCAGGAGGAGGGAATCCGCGATCTTCACGGTCGACCCGTCGACGGCCCCGGCGGAGTCGGCTCGGTTGCCGGCGATCAGGCTTCGCTGGATCTCGACCGTGAACCCCGCGACGCCACCGCCCCCGTCGGCCGCGTCGTTGCCTCGCACCGCGACCTCCCGGAGCCTTACGAGTGCTCCCCAGCCGCGGATGCCGCCCCCGAACGCGGTCGCGCCTCCCGTCTCGACGTGGCCCCCGGTCACCGTCAGGCGGCGCAGCACGAAGGTGCCGGAGGACGCGTCGAAGACACGGTCGAGGTCGTTCCCGTCCACGACGCTCCGCCCCATGCCCGCGCCAACGATCGTCAGGGTGTCGGTGACGTCCAGATCGCCGGTGGCGCCGGCCTCCTCCCCTGCTCCAGCCCTCGACAGCTCGACGCGCCCCTTCGGCAGGCGGATGACGTCGGGCCCGGGAGACGCGTTGGCCGCGATCACAGCCTCGCGGAGCGAGCACCTCGCGTCGCAGACGCCCGGTGAGGGATCGCCGAGGATCGTCACCCGGAACGTGCCGGCGGCCGCCGGGCCTGCGGGGACGAGGAAGGAGCTGCACATCGCGCCGAGGAGCAAGAGGCGGAGGGCGTGTCGAGTCATTGTGGACCTCCCGAAACCGACGACACTGCGCGACACGATACCGTTCGATCACGTCCGCGGGTAGAGGTCTGGGCCGTTGCCGGCTCGTCGCCGCGCGGCTACCCTGTCCGCCATCGTGACGGCCTTCACCGACCGCCTCGCTCGACGCCTCGCCGTGGCGCGCGGCGACGAGCCGGCGGACCTCCTGCTCAAGGGCGGCCGGGTCCTCTCCGTCTTCACCGGGGAGCTGCTGGAGGCGAACGTGGCGGTCGCCGGGGAGCACGTCGCGGGGGTCGGAGACTACTCGGATGCCGCCGAGGTCGAGGACTGCTCGGGCCTGATCCTCCTCCCCGGCTTCATCGACGCCCACATGCACCTCGAGTCCACGAAGCTGATGGTGGACCAGTTCGCCCGGGCGGCCCTGCCGTGGGGGACGACCACGGTGATCCTCGACCCTCACGAGATCGCCAACGTGTTCGGGCTGAAGGGGGTCCGGGCCATCTTGGCCTCCGCCGGAGCGGTGCCCCTCGACTTCTACGTGATGGTGTCCTCGTGCGTGCCGGCCAGCGCCTTCGAGTCGGGCGGGGCCACGGTCACGGCCGAGGACATCGCCCGCTTCCTGGCCGAGGAGCCGAGCGCGATCGGCGTGGCCGAGATGATGGACTACCCCTCGGTGGTGGCCGGAGCGCCCGAGGCGCTGGCCAAGATCGAGGCGGCCGGCTCCGGGCACGTGGACGGTCACGCCCCCGGGCTGTCCGGCCGGGACCTGAACGCGTACCTCGCGGCGGGCGTCGGCTCCGACCACGAGGCCACGACCCTGGACGAAGCGATGGAGAAGCGCCGGCTGGGGATGTGGATCCTGATCCGCGAGGGCTCGGCGGCGCGGAACCTCGAGGGGCTGGCCCCGATGGTCCTGGAGCACGGCCCGACGAACTGCTGCCTCTGCACCGACGACCGCGAGCCGGACCAGCTGCTGCGCGAGGGCCACATCAACGACGTGATGCGGAAGGCGGTGGCGCTGGGGATCCGCCCGGCAGACGCGGTCGTCATGGGGACCCTCAACGCCGCCCGGTACCACCGCCTGCGCGAGCACGGGGCTGTGGCGCCCGGCTACGTGGCCGACGTCGTGGCCGTGGAGGACCTCGAGGCGTTCCGTCCGGTCAAGGTGTGGAAGCGAGGGCGCCTCGCGGCCGAGGACGGCGAGGCCGTGGACATCGCTGAGATCGAGGCGCCCGCCTGGATGCGGGGCAGCGTCCGCGTCCCGACCCTCACGGCCGCCGACTTCCGCGTGAGCGCGGACGGCCGCGTCCGGGCCATCGGGGTCCGCGACGGGTCGATCGTCACGGAGGCGCTCGTCGTGGATCCGAGGACCGAGGATGGCCACGCCGTGTCCGACGTCGATCGGGACCTGGCCAAGGTGGCCGTCGTGGAGCGGCACAGGGAGACGGGCCGGATCGGCCTTGGCTTCGTGCGGGGCTTCGGCCTGCAGCGTGGGGCGCTCGCCTCGACCCACGCCCACGACGCCCACAACGTGGTCGTCGTGGGCGTGGACGACGCCGACATGGCGTCGGCGGTGAACCGGCTCGCCGAGATCGGAGGGGGGCAGGTCGCCGTGGCCGAAGGCGAGGTCGTGGCCGAGGTGCCGTGCCCGATCGGGGGGCTGCTCTCGGACCTCCGGGCCGAGGAGGTCGCCGCGGCGTTCGAGCGCCTGGAGCGCGCGGCCCACGACCTCGGCGCGACCCTCGCCTCCCCCTTCATGGCGATGTCCTTCCTCGCGCTCTCGGTCATCCCCGAGCTGAAGATCACGGATCGGGGGCTCATCGACACGGTGAGCTTCGAGCTCGTGCCGCTCGAGGTCTGATGGCCTCCTTCCTGAAGAACCCCCTCCGGGAGGAGCTCGACCCCGGCCCGGAGCCCGACCCGCGACCGTTCCACCGGAAGCTCCCCGGGTACGAGCCCTCCCCGCTCCGAGAGGCGCCCTCGATCGCCGAGCGGCTGGGCGTGGGGGAGGTCTGGGTCAAGGACGAGTCGAGCCGCCTCGGCCTCCCCGCGTTCAAGATCCTCGGAGCCTCGTGGGCCGCGTACCGGGCGCTGGTTCGTCGGCTCGGCGAGGAGCCGGAGTGGGAGACGATCGAGGAGCTCGCGGAGCGGTTCGAGCCCCTCAAGCCCCTGACCCTGGCCACGGCCACCGACGGCAACCACGGGCGGGCCGTCGCCCGGATGGCGCGGTGGCTGGGGCTCGAGGCTCGGATCCTCGTCCCCGCG
>DASUTW010000041.1:0-9925 GCA_036374395.1 Actinomycetota bacterium | reverse complement strand
CTCGCCGCTCAACCGGGCGTTCACGATCGAGTCGGCCTCGAAGCTCGTCCAGCCGATCATGGAGCGTCGCGGCATCGGCTTGGAGACCTTCTTCAACGTCGAGGCCGTGGACCCGGCGGCCCACGTGGTGGAGTCGCTGGAGGGCGAGAAGGCCGAGTACGACCTGCTCGTCCTGGTCCCGCCCCACCGGGGTCAGGAAGTCGTGGCGAGCTCCGGGCTGGGCGACGCGGGGGGCTGGATGCCGACCGACCCCGCCACGCTCCAGCACAAGGAGCACGAGCGGATCTTCGCCATCGGCGACGCCACGAACCTACCGATCAGCAAGAGCGGCTCGACGGCCCACTTCGAGGGGCCCGTCGTGGCGAGCAGGATCGCGTCGCTGATCCGGGGCACAGCGCCCAAGGCCTCCTACGGGGGCCGGGTGATGTGCTTCCTGGAGACCGGCGGGGGGAGGTCGACGGTGCTGCGGTTCGACTACGAGCGCCCGCCCGTCCCCCCCAAGCCGTCGCGGCGCTGGCACGCGGCGAAGTGGCTCTTCAACCGCCTGTACTGGAACACCGTGCCCCAGGGGCGGATCCCCGAGTTCCTGGGGAGCCCCCGGAGCAAGGAAGGGAGCGAGGCATGAAGACGATCGCGAAGACGCTGGACCTGAAGGGCCTGTCCTGCCCGCTGCCGGTCGTGAAGACCGCGCAGGCCATGAAGGAGGCGGCCTCCGGAGACCTGATAGAGGTCCTGGCCACCGACCCGGGGTCGGTCCCCGACTTCAAGGCCTGGGCGGAGACGACCGGGAACGAGCTCGTGGAGCAGACGGAGCAGGAGGGCGTGTACCGGTTCCTGATCAGGAAGAGGTGACCGAGATGGCAGAGCTCGCGGAGCTCCCCACCCCGGAGGAGGCCGAGGAGAAGAAGCTGGTCATCATGGCCTGGAGCGGGGACCTGGACAAGGTCTGGCCCACGCTGATCCTGGCCACGACCGGCGCCGCGATGGGGATGCGCACGACCGTCTTCTTCACGTTCTGGGGGCTGTTCCCCCTGGTGAAGAACGACGTCCGGATCACCGGCGAGAACTGGATGCAGAAGATGCTCTCGATGATGAACCGCGGGGGCACCGAGCATCTGAAGCTGGGGAAGATGAACTTCGCGGGGATGGGCCCGTGGATGATGAAGAAGCTCGCGGCGGAGCACAAGGTGGCCAGCCCCCAGGAGCTGTTGGAGCTGGCGCGCGACATGGGCGTCCGGCTGGTACCGTGCCAGATGACGATGGACATGCTCGGCCTCCGCCGTGAGGACCTGATCGACGGCATCGACGACCCCGCCGGAGCGACGACGGCGCTGCTGGAGGCGCAGGACGCGGTCACCCTGTTCATCTGATCCATGAGGTTCTCGGGGCCGTCCGCCGCAGCCCAGGTCCTGGCCCGGATCTGGCTCCTCGCGGCGGCGGCCTCGCTACTGCTCCCCGCGGCCGACCGCCTGGGCTGGTGGCTGCCGATCCACCTCGCGCTGGCCGGGGCGGCGGGGTCCGCCGTCTCCGGCACCCTCCCGCTCTTCGCGAACGCGCTGGCGGGCGCGCACGACCTCCCCCAGCGCTGGGATCCGCTCCTGCTCGTCACGGCCGGGGCGGCCTCGATCGCGATCGGGAGGCCCCTGGCGATCACGTGGCTCCTGGCGGTCGGCGGCGGAGCCTACGCGCTGGGGTCCCTTCGCCTCACCTGGCTCGTGCTGACCGCCCGGCGCGCGGGGAGCAACCGGCGCCACTCGGCGGCCCTCTTCGCCTACGCGGGGGCGGCGCTCTCGCTGACGCTGGGGGCCATCCTCGGGGCGCTGCTGGGAGCGGGGAGCGTGGGCGGCGCGGCCATCCTCGATGTCCGCGCCGCCCACGTGACGCTCAACGCGGAGGGGTTCCTGGCCCTGGCCGTCGCAGGATCCCTTCTCGTGCTGGTCCCCATCACGCTGCGCGTGCGGGCACCCGATGCCACCGGCCGTCTCGTCGTGGGAAGCCTTGGGCTCGGGGTGATCCTCCAGGCGGCGGGACACGTCGCATCCTGGACGCCGCTCGTGGCCGTCGGCGCCGGGGCCGCGCTCGTGGGCGCCGCCGACCTCGTGCGCGTGGCGGCCGGGTCCGTGGCCAGGGGGCCGCGGATGCCCGAGCCGGGGGCGGCGCTGCACCTCCTCTCGGTCCCGCTCTGGCTCCTGGGCGTGACAGCGGCCGCGCTGATCCTCGCACTCACCGGGTCCGCGGGGTGGCCGCTGCCGCTCGTGGCGGCGCTCACGCTCGGCGTCTTCGTCCAGGCCCTGCTGGGAGCCTGGTCGTACCTCCTGCCCGTGTCGGACCCCGCGGGGTCGGAGGCGCGGAGGGCGCGCCTGGAGCGGACCCGCCGGTGGGCCTGGCCCCGAGCGGCGGTCTTCAACGCCGGAGCCGCGCTGGTCGCGCTGACTGCGGCCGGGTGGCTCCCCTCCTCGCTGGGGACGATCGGCCTGGTGGGCGCGGCCGCCGCCGCGCTGGCGGCGATCGTCCTGGCCTCGCTGAGGGCGCCCGAGCGGGCCGAGGCCACCTGAGCCGACCGGCCCGCCGCCCGGGGGCCGGAAGGCCCTGGGACCTTCCGGGGCGCCCTCCTACGGTGGGGCAACGAAAGGAGGAGCGATGGCAGGCTGGCTGGAGTTCCGTCAGTGTCCCGGCTGCGGCTTCGACCCCGCAACGACCGAGGGCGAGAAGGGCTGCCACTACTTCGACTGCCCCTACCTGCCGGCCGAGCTGGACGTCCTCTGTCCCCAGTGCCGGTTCGACTTCTACACCGGCGAGGGCAACCCGTCCTGCGACGACCCCGCGACGTGCGCGGAGGGCGCGACGGCTCGGGCGAACGTCGAGAACGTCCGGCGGTGGCGGGCCGGCGCGGCGATCGGCTGAGGGCGGGCGCGCTCGAAGCGTTCGCGCTGGGGCTCGCCCTGCTGGGCGCCTGCGAGGATTCGCCGAGGGACGCCGGCCCGCAGCGCGTCCGCGTGGAGATGCGTGAGTTCGCCTTCGATCCGTCCGAGATCGCGCTGCGGGCCGGCGTCCTCGTGGACCTCCGACTCCGGAACGTGGGCCGGGTCGAGCACGACTGGACCCTCCTGGCCCCGGGCGGAGAGGAGGTGAGCTACGTGTACGTCCGGCCCGGTCGGCGGGGCCGAGACCGCTTCACGCTCGACGAGGGGACCTACGACCTCCTCTGCACGATCGAGGGTCACGCCGAGGCCGGCATGGTGGGAACCGTCGTCGCGGGCTAAGCGTCGCGCTTCTTCCTCGGCCGATCCGGCCACATCTTCTCAATCTCGGCGTTGACCTCGGCCCCCAGCAGCACCGCCAGCGCCGTGACGTACATCCAGAGGAGGACCGCGATCGGAGCCGCCAGCGGCCCGTAGGCCCCCGAGTCCAGTGAGAAGCTCAGGTACACGCGCAGCCCCAGCCCCCCGAGGAGCCACACGCCCGCCGCCGCGAAGGCCCCCGGGACGTCCCGACGCCACCGGGTCTCCAGCGGGGAGGCCAGATGATAGAAGAGCGAGAGCAACCCGATGCCGATCACCCCGACGACCGGCCAGTACAGGACCTGCCACCCGGCGGCGACGGCTGCGGTCAGCCCCAGGGGCTCGGCCAGCGCCTCGAGCAGGCGGGGGCCGGCGACGAGGATCGGGATCACGAGCACGAGGGCGACGATCGTCCCAACCGTCATCCCCAGAGAGAGGAGGCGGCGGCGCACGGCCGAGCGCTCGTCCTCCTCGTCGTAGGCGATCGCGACCGCCTCGATCAGGCGGGTCGTGGCCCGGGAGGCGGCCCACAGCGTGAGCACGATCCCGAACGACGCCACGTCGGCTCTTCCCTCGGCCAGCAGCCGGTTCACGAGCGGTCGCACCGTCTCGGTCACCGTCTCCTGTGTGAGGAAGCTGCCCGCGACGCTCAGGATCTGGTCCCGCATCGCGGCCGCCACGTCCTCCCCCAGGACCTGCGAGACGTAGCCCAGCGTCCCCAGGATCGTCAGCAGCGCCGGAGGGAACGAGAGGAGGAAGAAGAAGGCCACCTCGGCCCCGAGGCCGAAGATCCGGTCCTGGAAGGAGTCGCGAACGGTGCGCACCGCCAGCGTGGGCAGCGCGCGCCAGCCGCGAGGAGCCTCGGGTGCGTCCGGCACCGCCCCTCGATCATCCCACGACGGTCACGGTGCAAGCGCCGCGGTCCTCGAGCCCCCCCGGCGATCAGCCGCCACACGCGCGGCCGT
This sequence comes from Actinomycetota bacterium, assembly GCA_036374395.1. GTDB lineage: Bacteria > Actinomycetota > UBA4738 > UBA4738 > CALAEC01 > DASUTW01. The sequence goes on along the minus strand of DASUTW010000041.1, from coordinate 5,679 downwards.
CAGTCCCGGGTCGGCCGAAGCCGGCGGATCGCGGTGCGAGCCGTCAGGGCAAGGGCGATCCCGATCCCGGCCCCCACGACCGCCGCCAGCGCTCCGATCCACCAGCTGGAGTGGGCGAACTCGAACGGCCGCCCTTCGATGCTCTCGATCCAGCGGAGCGTCCAGAGGACGAGCCGAACCGGGAGGAAGGCGATCGTCCCGATCGCGCTCACGACGAAGCGCCGCTGAACCACGATCGGCGACAGGCCCCACAGGATGGCGTAGCCCATCGCCCCCCAGAGCGCGCCGCCGGCCATCGCGGCCAAGACGGGGTGGACCGGGGGGAGCGGCGCGTACTCGTCCGACATCCCCGCCATCCTCCCACGCGGTCGCGGGTAGGCTGTCGCCGTGGCCGTGCTCGCCTTCTGCGGACTGGGGCACATGGGCGCCCCCATGGCCCGGCGGCTGCTGCAGGCCGGGCACGAGGTGGCCGTCTGGAATCGGACCGAGGAGAAGGCCCGGCCGCTGGTGGAGGCGGGGGCCCGGGCGGCGGCCTCGCCGGCCGACGCCGCGGAGGGAGCAGAGGCGGCCTTCACGATGCTGGCCGACCCCGGCGCGGTCCGGGAGGTCGTCCTTGGGACCGGGGGGCTGGCCGAGAGTCTCCGCGGGGACGCAACGCTGATCGAGATGTCCACGATCGGGATCCGGGCCGTGAGGGAGATCGCGGAGGCGCTCCCCGAGGGCGTGGCCGTGCTCGACACGCCCGTGCTCGGCAGCGTGGCCCAGGCCGAGGAGGGGACGCTCCGGATCTTCGTGGGCGGCCCCAGCGACCTCGTGGACCGCTGGGCGCCGACGCTCCGGGCGATGGGGACGCCGCAGCGGTTCGGGGACCTGGGGGCGGGGGCGGCCATGAAGCTCGTGGTGAACTCGACGCTGGGAGCCCTGATGGCCGGGCTCGGCGAGGCCCTGGCGCTGGCCGACGCCCTCGGGGTGGACGAGGAGGCCGCCCTCGACGTGCTGGAGGGCTCGCCGATCGGCGCCACCACGCGCTCGAAGCGAGACAAGATCGCGTCCGGCCGCTACCCCCCGAACTTCCGGCTGGGGCTCGCGGCGAAGGACCTCCGGCTGGTGGTGGAGGAGGCCGTCGAGGCCGGCGCCCGGCTCCCGGTCGCGGAGGCCGTGCTGGCCCGCCTGGAGGCCGCCCGCGACGCCGGCCTCGGCGGCCTCGACTACTCGGCGGTGATCCCCCACGTCCGGGGGCGCCCGGCGACCGGCTAGGTCAGCTCGCTCCGGATCAGGTCAGCGTACTCGCCCAGCCGGCTCCGGTCGCCGGGCGCCCGCATCAGCGGCACGTGGATCCCGTCCCCCACGTACCGGGGGATCACGTGCACGTGGTAGTGGAAGACGGTCTGCAGCGCCGCCCGCCCGTTGCTCTGGAGGATGTTCAGCCCGTCGGCCCGGAGGGCGTCTCGGACGGCCGCCGCGAGCCGGCGGACCGACCGCCACACGGCGACCCCGTCCTCCTCGGGCAGGGTCCAGACGTCCGGCGCGTGGCGCTTCGGGATCACGAGGCAGTGGCCGTCGGTGGCCGGGTTGATGTCCATGAAGGCCATCGTGGCCTCGTCCTCGTAGATCGTGAGCGAGGGGGCGTCGCGGGACACGATCCGGCAGAAGACGCAGGCCGGGTCGCTCACGCTCGGACCGTGGGGTATCCGGCCGCGTCCCAGGCGGCGCTCCCGCCCAGGACGTTCCAGACGTCGTCGAAGCCCTCCCGCAGGAGCAGGCTGGCCGACGCGGAGGACCGGTAGCCGGTCCCGCAGAGGACGGCCAGCGGTCGGCGGCTCGGGACCTCGTCCAGGCGGCGCTGGAGCTCCGCGCCGGTGACGTGGGTCGCGCCGGCGATGTGGCCGTCCCGCCACTCCCCCGGCTGGCGCACGTCCAGCACCGCGACGTCGTCCAGGCGGCGACGGAGCTCGTGGACGTCCACCACGGGCATCTCGCGCACCGGCCTCCCCTCGGCCCGCCAGGCCTCCATGCCGTCCTCGAGGTATCCCAGCGGCGGATCGTACCCGATCCGCAGGAGGTGCCAGGCCGCCTCCATGACGCGCCCGGGGTCGTCCAGCACCAGCACGACGCGGGCGCCCTCGGGCAGGACGGTGCCCGCCCACGTGGGGAACGAGCCGTCCAGCCCGGCGCTCAGCGCGCCGGGGATGTGGCCCTCGGCGAACGCTTCGGGGGCGCGTGCGTCGAGGGCCAGGGCCCCCTCCGCCAGCCGCCGCTCGACCTCCTCCGGCCGGAAGGCGGGCGGCGGCGCCACCGTGCCCAGCAGGGGGACGCCCTCCAGGTTCTGCGACCGCATCCTGCGCCAGTACGGGGGGACGGCCGGGAGGTCCTCCAGCGAGACGCAGTCCTCGGGCCGGGCCAGCGAGGGATTCGTCCTCCGCTCGTACCCGATCGTCGTGGTGAGGCGGCTCCCGATGCTCCCCGCACAGAGCGATCCCGAGACGTGCGTCGGGTGCACCTCCACGTGGTCGGGGAGCGTCAGGATGCGCTCCTCCAGGGTCCGGCACAGGACGCGGGCGGCCTCCACGGCCTCGTCACGGCCTCCCAGCAGGTCCGGACGGGCCACGTCGCCCACCAGCAGCGAGCCGCCCGAGAGCAGCATCAGCGGCTCCAGCTCGTCCACCGAAGCGTCGCGCACCAGCAGCGCCAGATGCTCGGGGGTGTGGCCGGGCGTGTGCATCGCCTCCACGACGACCTCTCCCACCTCGAGCGACTGCCCGTCCTTGAGAGGCCGGTGCGGGTAGCGGGCCTCCCCGTGGGCGGAGGCCAGGATCTCGGCCTCGGTCCGGGCCGCGATCTCGGAGAGCCCGCTCAGGTAGTCGTTGTGCCCGTGCGTGTCGAGGGCGCAGCCGATCCGGACGCCCCTGCGATCCGCGGCCTCGAGGTACGGGTCGACGTCGCGCCTGGGATCGACCAGCAGCGCCTCGCCCTCGTCCTGCGACCCGACGAGGTAGGAGGCGTGCCCGAGCTTCTCCTCATGGAACCGTTCGAGGAACATCCGGCCTAGCGTACGCCCTCGGTCGGGGTGGGCGAGGGGGAGGGCGTGGGCGTCGGGCTCGGGCTGGGGGTGGGCGAGGGGGAGGGCGAGGCCTCGGGCCGGTCCTCGCCGGAGCGCCCGCCGGCCGACCTCCCCGAGCCGGACGAACCCCGCCGCTTCTTCTCGCTCGAGCCGCTCCCCGCCGGCGGAGCAACGTCGGCGTCCGCCGGCACGAGCTCCAGCGTGACGAAGGACCCCGCGGCCAGACTGGCACCCGCCTGCGGGTCCTGGGAGCCCACGACGTGGGACGCGCTCTCGTGCAGCGGGGCCCCGAGGAAGATCGGGACGAGGTCAGCTCGGCGGAGGGCCCGGCCGGCCTCCTGCCGGCTCATGCCGGTGACGGACGGGACCTCGACACGGGCGGGTCCCCGCCCGCGTCCTTCGGCGATCACGCGCGCCCCGGGCTCGGGCGCGTCGCCGCCGGCCCCTATCAGCGCCGGCGCAAGGACGGCGATCAGGGCCAGGCTCACCGAGGCAGCCACCCACCGCAGGATCCCCGGGCGGCGCCGCTGGGGAAGCCCCGAGACCGTGGCGGCGCCCTCCAGAGCGGCAAGCATGGCTCCCGCATCGGGGAAGCGGCGGCGTGGATCCTTCTGCATGGCCTTGTGGACGACCGCCGCCAGCGCCGGAGGCACGTCGGGGGCCAGGGCCTCCACGGGCGGCGGCGTGTATCGGAGGTGCTTCACGGCCACCGACACGGGGCTGTCCCCGGTGAACGGGCGACGGCCGGCGAGCATCTCGTAGAGGACACAGCCGAGCGAGTACACGTCGCTGGCGGGCGTGGTGGGACGGCCTCTGGCCTGCTCGGGCGAGAGGTAGGCGGCGGTCCCGAAGATCGTGCGGCTCTCGTCGGCCTGGTCGGTGGGGCGAGCGATGCCGAAGTCCGCCACGCGGGGACGCCCGTCCTCGCCGATCAGCACGTTGGCGGGCTTCACGTCCCGGTGGACGATCCCCCGTCCGTGGGCGACCGTCAGGGCCCTGGCCACGTCGATCGCGATCCGGCGGGCCCGCTCCGGCCCCAGGCGATGCTCGCGGCCCAGGACCTGCTGGAGCGTGCTCCCCTCGACCAGCTCCATCAGGATGAAGTGCTGATCGTCGTCCACCCCGGTGTCGAATACCGTCACCACGTTGGGGTGGATCAGACCCGCGGCCGCGCGAGCCTCCCGGACGAAGCTGCGCAGGAACCGGTCGTCGGCGGCGAGCGACGCATCGAGGACCTTGACGGCGACGGGACGCTGGAGGATGCGGTCGTGGGCCCGGTACACGCTCGCCATGCCTCCCGCACCCAGAAGCTCGCCGACCTCGTAGCGGTCGGCGAGCACGCGTGGCGGCGAGTCTGCGCGCACCTCCATCCCATCGCCGGATACCCGACGGGGCCGCGCAGGAAACGCCGGACCTAGCTGCGGGGGTCTTCCTCGAGGGCGACGTCGGCGGGCGTCCCCTCGCGCTTCACGACCACCACGTAGCGGTCGGTCTCCTCCACGATCTCCTCGACGTCGGGGATCACGTGGTCGAGGACGACGGCGAAGCGCCGTCCGTCGCTCCGGACGCGCTCGTACTCGGCGGGCGTGATCGCGATCACTCGCTCGCACGTCCGGTGGCCGCACTCGCACAGCATCCGGATCTGCTCGGTCGGCCCCGCATCCTCGTGGGCCTCCTGGATGCCCTCGTTGATCTCCCGTGAGGTCGACTCGTTGCGCGCGACGCGCTCTTCCCTCGGATCCATGCCTGCATCGTACCCAGGTGATCAAGGTCCTAATGGAGCGAGCCCGAAGGTCACCCGCTGAGGGGGACCCCCGGCCCTCGGAGGGAGCGCGAGGAGTCCCTAGCGTGGGACCGGGCAACCGAGGAGGTGGAAGGCATGATCGAAGCCGGCACGCCCGTCGCGTGGGGCGAGGGGCTGGTGTGGCTCGGCGGCGTGATCGCCGCCGGCTTCCTGATCTCGTGGGCCCTCACCGACCTCCTGCGCATGCACCGGGCGCTCTATGTGGGCCTGCTCACCCTGCTCGCGTGGGGCCTCACGATCGGCTACGTCCTCCGGACCGGGAGCGGCGTGACGTTCTGGGTCGAACGCTGGCCGTGGGGTCTGCTGGGCGCCCTGGTGGCGGGAGCGTTCCTGGCCATGATGGTCTCTCGCCGTCCCGCCGAGCGTGAGGCGGACCGGATGGGCCCCGGCGACGCCCTGTGGGAGGGGGTGGTCTACGGGTCGGCGGAGGGCCTGCTGCTCTCGGTGCTGCCCGTGCTGATCACGTGGCAGCTGCTCGGGGCGCTCGGGTGGGGCGATGCCTGGAGGGGCCTGGCGGCCCTGGCCGCGAGCGTCGTGGTCATCGTCGCCCACCACCTCGGCTATCCCGAGTACCGGGGGCGGACGATCGTCTCGCCGGTGATCGGCTGCGCGGTGCTGAGCATCGCCTACCTGGCGACCGGCAGCCCGATCGCGGCGATCGGCGGCCACATCGTGCTGCACCTCGCCATGCGGCTGAGGGGCATGGAGCTCCCGCCGCACACCGAGAGCGTCCTCGGCCGAGACCGAGCCGGAGGGACGCTGGCGGGGGCGAGATCCGGCTGAGAGGAGGAGGGAGCGATGGTCGCGTCGAGAG
>DASUTW010000040.1:0-4264 GCA_036374395.1 Actinomycetota bacterium | reverse complement strand
GTCTGGCCCACCGAGGTCTTCAGCGACGAGCCCAAGATCAGGAACGTCCCTACGAGGGCCAGGCCGATCATCAGCGCCGCCGAGGTGGATGCCGTTCGCCGGGGGTTGCGCATCGCGTTCTCGCGGCCCAGCTTGCCCGGGAGGTGGGCGAGCCGGGGGAGAGGGGACCCGATCGCTCGAGCCAGCGGCTGAGCGATGAGGGGGCTCAGGATGGCCGTGCCGATGAAGGTGGCGGCCACCCCGATCCCGACCGCCTGCAGCGCGCTGTCGCCTCCGCCGAACAGGCCCACGAGCCCGAGGGCGACCCCTCCCGCCACCAGTGCCCCGCCGATGACCATCCGGCGCCTCGAGTCGAGAGGCCGCACCGTCTCCACGGCCTTCATGGCGGCGATGGGCGAGATGCGGGCGGCTCTGCGCGCGGGCATGAGCGCCGCGACGAGCGTGACCAGGATGCCCACGAGGAACGCCACCGCGATCGTTCTCGGGAGGATCTGCAGGCTCGCCGACGGGAGGTCGATCCCGAAGCCGGCCAGGAGGGCCCTCAGGCCGAACGCCACCAGGATCCCCAGCCCGAGACCTACGACCGAGGCGGCGAGCCCCACGATCCCCGCCTCGGTGAGCACCGAGAGCGTGACCTGTCTCGGGCTTGCTCCCAGGGCTCGCAGCAGCGCCAGCTCCCGCGTCCGCTGTGTGACGAGGATGTTGAACGTGTTGAAGATGATGAAGGCTCCCACGAAGAGCGCGATCGCCGCGAACACCAGGAGGAAGGTGTTGAAGAAGCCGAGCGCATCCTTGATCGCGTCGGCCTGCTCTGCGGCCACCGCAGCCCCCGTCTGCGCCTCGGCCCCCTGGGGGAGGACCTCGGAGATCCGGTCCCGGAGCTCGGCTGCCCCCACCCCCTCGTCGGCCGCCACGAAGATGGAGTCGAAGGTGTCCTCGGCCCCGAGGACCCGCTGCGCGGTGGCGACGTCGAACGCGGCCATCGTGGCGCCCGCGAGGTTGTCCGCGTCGCCGAACCCCGCGATGCCCACCACCTGGAATTCCTCCTGCGGCCCCTGGAAGAGCACGGTGACCCGGTCGCCGATGACGAAGCCGTGACGCTCCGCGGTGGCGGCGTCGATCGCCACCTCGCCCCCCGTGAGCGGGGCCCGGCCCTCGCGGATCGAGAGCGCCGAGAACCCCTCGTAGGTGGGCCACGAGATCCCGAACGTGGGGGCGCCCGTGGTGCCGGTCGCTTCGCCGCTCGCGTCCACGATCTGGGCGTAGCCGGTGACGCCGCCCTCGACCCGGTCCACGCCCTCGACCCTCTGGATCACGGAGAGGAGCTCCTCCGGGATGCGCTCGCGGTCGCCTCCCGCGGCCAGGTCGGAGGCCTCGGCCCTGACCTCGACGTCCACGCCCTCCTGGGCGCTGGCGAACACCTCGTCGAACGCCTTGGCGATCGTGTCGGTGAGCACCAGGGTCCCGGCGACGAACGCGACCCCCAGCACGACGGCGATCGCGGTCAGCGCGAGCCTGAACTTGTGGGCCAGGAGCCCCTTGAGGGTCGCCCGCAGCATGGTTCAGGTCTCGAGCGACTTCATGCGGTCGAGCACCGACTCGGCCGTGGGGCCCTGCATCTCGTCGGCGACCCGTCCGTCCGCCAGGAAGACCACCCGGTCGGCGTGGGCCGCCGCCTTTGGGTCGTGCGTGACCATCACGATCGTCTGGCCGAAGTCCCGGACCACGCCCTCCAGGAAGGCCAGCAGCTCAACCCCCGACTTGGAGTCGAGGTTCCCGGTGGGCTCGTCGGCGAAGACGATGTCGGGCCTGGCCACGAGCGCGCGGGCCGCGGCCACTCGCTGCTGCTGGCCGCCGGAGAGCTCCGAGGGGCGGTGGTGCAGGCGATCCCCCAGCCTCATCGTCTCAACGACGCTCGCGAGCCAATCTTCGTCGTGCTTCCTCGAGGCGATGTCCAGCGGCAGGGTGATGTTCTCCCCGGCACTCAGCGTAGGGACCAGGTTGTAGGCCTGGAAGATGAAGCCGACCTTGTCGCGGCGGATCCGCGTGAGCTCCCGCTCGGGGAGGGTGGTCAGGTCGGCGTCGCCGATGAAGGCGCGCCCCGTCGTCAGCGTGTCCAGACCCGCGAGGCAGTGGAGCAGGGTGGACTTTCCGGAGCCCGAGGGGCCCATGATCGCGGTGAAGGTGCCCCGAGCGAACCCCGCTGTGATGCCGTCGAGGGCGCGGACCTCCGCCTCTCCCGACCCGTAGACCTTGACGGCCTCCACGGCGCGAGCGGCGGTGCCGTTCACGGTCACGTCTTGCCCGATGCTCATCGAACACTCCTCCTCGTGGCACGTTTAGGGGCCGGTCGCCCGTCGGCGCGGGCGCCAAGGATAGACGGTTCCGCTCGCGGGGTGAAGGGTTGCGGGTTGGGCGGCCCGTTCGAGTACCCTAGGCGCGTCGATGGCCGACACGACCGACGAGCAGCAGGACGTCTACACGGCGATGGGGGAGCAGTGGCTCCTCCGCGGTGGGGGCGTGGATCTGATCCGGGCCGAGGGGCAGGACCTCTCCACCGAGGAGATGGTCCTCAACATCGGGCCCCAGCATCCCTCCACCCACGGCGTCCTGCGTATCGTGCTCGACCTCGACGGCGAGCGGATCCGCCGCGCCGAGCCGGTGATCGGCTACATGCACCGCGCGGCCGAGAAGCTCGCCGAGCACCGCGACTGGCGCCAGGTGCTCGTGCTCATGAACCGCCACGACTGGCTCTCGGCCTTCAACAACGAGCTGGGGTGGACGATCGCCGTGGAGCGGATGCTGGGCGTCGAGGTCCCCGAGCGCGCCCAGTGGATCCGCACGATGATGGCCGAGTGGAACCGGGTCCTGAACCACCTGATGTTCATGGGCTCGTACCCCCTGGAGCTCGGCGCGATGACCCCGATGTTCTACGCGTTCCGCGAGCGGGAGATGATCCAGGACCTGATGGAGTCGGCCACCGGGGCACGGATGCACCACTCCTACGCCCGGGTGGGGGGCCTGAAGGACGACCTCCCCCGCGGGTTCCTCCAGCGGTCCGGCGAGGTGCTGACCTGGATCCGGGCCAAGCTCCGCGACTTCGACAACCTCATCATGGGGAACGAGATCATCCACAACCGCACGAGGGGGATCGGGGTCCTCCCGGCGGACGTGGCCGTCTCCTACGGCGTCAGCGGGCCCGTCCTGCAGGCCTCGGGCGTCCCGATGGACTCGCGCAAGGACGAGCCCTACGAGAAGTACGGCGAGGTCGAGTTCGAGGTGCCGGTGGGGCGGAACGGCGACTGCTACGACCGCCTGTGGGTGCTCGTCCAGCGGATGCACCAGTCGTGCAACATCATCGAGCAGTGCATGGAGAAGCTTCCCGCGGGCGAGTACCGATCCGCCAGCCTCCCCAAGAAGATCAACATCCCCGAGGGCGAGATCTACGTGCGCACCGAGAACCCGCTCGGGCTGATGGGCTACTACGTCGTCGGCGACGGCGGTGAGTACCCCTACCGCCTGAAGATGCGCACGGCCTCGTTCTCCAACGTCTCTGTCCTTCCGTGGCTGCTCAGGGATCAGCTGCTGCCCGATCTCATCGCGATCCTGGGCTCCGTCTTCTTCGTGGTAGGCGACGTGGACCGGTAGTGGCCGCTCCCGGGCAGAGGACCTGCCCGCGCTGCGGCGTCGTCCCGTCCGAGTTCCGATTCTGCGGCGCTGCGGCACCGATCTCGAGGCCATGGCGGACTCGCTTCCGCAGAGCAGACGGGACGCGTTGCTCAAGCTGCCCTGGATCGCCCGGGTCGTCGGTCCTCAGCAGCCGGCCTGAGGGTCGCCCAGGGCCGCGGCCGGCGCCGGCAGCCCCTCGGAGCCAAGCGTCAGCAGGCGCAGGCCCCCCAGCTTCGTCTCGTCGATCAGTATCGAGGCGCGGCTGCGGGCCTCGAACAGCCGTCGCGCCTCGTCGAGATCGCCCCGCTCCTCGGCCTGCTGGGTCCGGCGCCGCACGCCCTGGAGCCAGAGGCGCATCCCGACGCCGAGGAGCGCCTCGCGCTGGGTGACGGGCCCCCACACCTGGAGCCCGGCCTCACGGGCCCGGGCGGCGACCGCGTCGAGGTCGACCGCGGCCGTGATGTCCCTGCTCCCCGGGTCGGCCAGCACGTCCCCGCTCACCCGGTGGCGGCGGTAGGCCTGGGGGTCGCCGGGGCGCTCGCCCCCGGTGAACCCGTAGTCGAAGAGGAACGCGTACCCGGGGGCGAGCGCCCCG
>DASUTW010000039.1:0-3330 GCA_036374395.1 Actinomycetota bacterium | reverse complement strand
CGCACGATCGGGCGTCAGCGCGCCGAGCTTGCTCGGATGGTGGCCGACTTCCAGGCGGCGAAGCGGGAGATGGGTGTGGTGGACTACGGCGACCAGATCGCGCACGCCGCGCAGCTGGCCAAGGAGCATCCCGAGGTGGGGGAGCGGTTCCGCAAGCGCTACTCGGTCGTCCTCCTCGACGAGTATCAGGACACGAACCTCGCCCAGGCCGACCTGATGCGGCACCTCGTCGGCCCCGGCTTCCCGATCTTCGCGGTGGGCGACCCCGACCAGAACATCTACGCCTGGCGGGGCGCCACCCTCCGCAACATCCTCGGCTTCGGCGACGACTTCGGCGCCTCGAACGGCGAGCTCCCCCTGTACGTGAACTTCCGCTCCGGTTCTCGGATCCTCGCCGCCGCGAACCACGTGATCGAGCCGGTCCCCGTGGAGCGCCGGGCCGCGGGGAAGATCCTGCATCCCCACGAGCCCCTGGGGGAGGGGCGCGTCCTGGGCTTCGTGGCCGAGGATCAGCGGGCCGAGGCCGGACAGATCGCTCGCATGATCGAGGAGATGCGGGGCTCGCCCCGACGCGACGGCGGCGCGCTCCAGTACGGCGACTTCGTGGTCCTCTGCCGGAAGAAGCGCCTCTTCGGCCCGATCGCGGAGGTCCTTCGCCAGGAGGGGCTCCCCGTGGAGATCGTGGACCTCGGCGGCCTGCTCCAGCTCCCCGAGATCGTGGACGTCGTGGCGTGGCTGCGGCTGTTGGAGAACCCCGGCGACAACGTCTCGCTGGCGCGCATCCTCTTCGGCCCGCGGTGGCGGATCGGCTACCGGGACCTCGCCGTGCTTGCCCACTGGTCGGCCGACCAGAATCGCTCCCTGGCCGACGAGCTCGACGCCGACCGGAGCCCCGGCGAGGTCCGGTTCGCGCTCGTGGAGGCCGTGGATCACCTCGACGAGATCGAGGGCCTCTCGCCCGAAGCCCGGGAGCGGCTGGAGGAGTTCCGGATCGACCTCGCCGGGCTCCGGGAGCGGGTGCGTCAGCCCCTGGGCGACCTCGTGGCCGAGGTGCTCGAGGTATCCGGACTCCTCCGCGAGCTCGAGGCCTCGACGTCGCCGCCGGCCCGCGCCGCTCGCCGCAATCTCCTCAACCTCGTGGACCACGTCGCAGCGTTCACCTCGCTCGACGGCGAGGCCACCCTCTCCGCTTTCATCGCCTACCTGAACGCCGCCCTCGAGGCCGAGGACGAGCTCGAGCCCGCCCAGGCCTCCGAGTCCGACACCGTGAAGCTGATGACGGTCCACAAGGCCAAGGGGCTCGAGTGGCCGGTCGTGTTCGTCCCGGGGATGGCCGAGCACGAGCGCCCGGCGTCGAGCATCTTCCCCAACCTGCGGACGCGCGAGAACCCCCTGCTGGGAAAGACCGCGATCCCGCTCGAGATGCGGCGCGACGAGGCCGACTTCCCCGACTTCGAGGGGGACATCGACGCCTGGGGGGGCGCCCTTCGCGAGCAGCAGCTCGAGGAGGAGCGCCGCCTGGGCTACGTCGCGCTCACGAGGGCCCAGGAGACGCTCGTGGTCTCGGCCGCGTACTGGTACGAGGGGCCCCAGGATCCGTACCGGCCCTCCCGCTTCTTCGACGAGGTGACCGGGTCCCCTGGGGCAGAGGTCCTGTTCGTTGCCGAACAACCGGAGGAGAATCCGATCGCCGCGCTGCTGGCCGAGAAGGCGGCCGATTGGCCGGGCCCGGGGCGTCGCGAGGATGCGGACGAGCTCTTCCCCGAAGGGTGGCGCGGCGCCGCGATCGAGGCGGCCTCCTCCCCGGACGCCGCCGAGCGCCGTGCGGAGAGCGTCCTGGGGCCTCGCGACCTGGAGGACTTCCGCCGCCTCGGCGCCTCGCATCGCGAGCGAGCGGCCCGGATCGAGGAGCGCGTGACCTCCGAGGGGCCGCCGGCGCTCCCGGCGACGCTCTCGGTCTCGTCGGTGATCGATCTCGAGCGGTGCCCCAAGCTCTTCTACTGGTCCCACGTGCGGCCACTGCCCCGGCGACCGAGCAGCGCCGCGCGGCTCGGGAGCGAGGTGCACCGGTGGATCGAGCTCCAGTCCCGGGGGCAGGCTTCGCTCCTCGACGTGGACGAGATCCCGGACCTGGGCACGGAGGAGCGGATGGGGGAGCCGGGCGTCGTGGCCGAGATGCGGCGCGCCTTCCGCGAGAGCAGGTTCTCCGAGAGCGTTCCCCTCTATGCGGAGCGTCCGTTCCTCCTGTACCTGGAGGGGAGCGTCGTGGGCGGCCGCATCGACGCCATCTTCGGGGAGCCCCACGGGCCCTGGGAGGTGGTTGACTACAAGACCGGCAGAAAGCCCGAGGACGATCCGTTGGCTGGACTCCAGCTCGACCTGTACGCGCTGGCCTGCGTCGAGATCTGGGGGAAGGCTCCCGAGGAGCTCACCCTGACCTACTTCTACCTGGCCTCAGGAGAGGAGGAGACGCGCCCGGCCGGCGATCCGGAGGTGACGCGGAAGCGAGTCCTCGAGGCGATCCGACGGGCCGCATCGGGCGAGTTCGAGGCCAGGCCGGGCCCCCAGTGCAGGTGGTGCGACTTCCGACAGTTCTGCGAACCGGGAGCCAGCTGGGTCCGAGAACAGGGGTGATACTCCATCCCCCATCCAGGGGACAAGATTTCACCCTGCGAGAAATTGACTCTCGCTCCTCCCCGGCGCAACGATTCCCCTGCGATGGCAACCAGGTCGACCACTCTTCCTCGAACCAGGACCAGCCACGAATCGCCAGGGTCGGTCATTCTGACCCTCGGGCTATTGGTCCTGCTCGTCTCATGGATGATCGGTTTCAGCGATCGGTGGGTAGCAGTGTGGTCGATCAGTTGGCCGGCCCTCATCTTCTGGATGGGCATCGTGCTGGCCATCGACTTCTTTCCCATAAAGGTAGGGTCGCTTCACCTGACGCTCGATGTCCCAGTGCTGCTAGCGATAGCCTTGCTGTATTCTCCTGAGGTTGCTGCATCTGTTGCGTGCCTTGCTGCTCTCGACTTGCGCGAGGTGAAGGGCGGGGTTGGTCTGGGTCGAGCAATCTACAACCGGGCTCAGATCGCTTTAAGTGTTCTTGTAGCAGGTCATGTGCTCCAGCTTTTCGGGCCGGACATGGGACGAACCCAGTCTCTGATCCTTCCGACGCTTGCAGCATTGCTCGTTGACTACGCAGTCAACGCCACATTGGTTGTCGCCGTTAGGGTTGCGGATGGTTCAGCAGCTTCCTTTCTCGCTGAACTGTGGAGACTGAAGGTCGGGTCGTGGTGGCAGTTCTTCGGCACGTATCTCGCATACGGACTG
>DASUTW010000038.1:0-2546 GCA_036374395.1 Actinomycetota bacterium | reverse complement strand
GATCGACACGTCGATCAGCCACGTGATGGAGTACTTCGAGATCTTCCTCGACCGGATGGCGATGTGCAGGAGGGCGGCGGAGGAGCTCGAGTGCCGCTTCCGCGTCGTGATCAACGAGACCGAGGTGCTGTGATCGGGAGGTCGGAGCCATGGCGGAAGTCGAGGAGACGAAGCTGCCGGGTCTCGGGATCCGGTTCGAGTTCCTGACGTCCAGGGGGAGCAGGATCGGCGTCGTCCACCATCGGACGGGCCGGCGCGAGCTCTTCGTCCACGACCCGGACGACGAGACCTCAGGGACGATCACCGCCCTGGACGAGGACGACAGCCGCACGCTGGCCGAGCTGCTCGGTGGGTCGCGGGTGGGGGAGCAGCTGGCGAACCTGCAGCAGCGGGTGGAGGGGATCGCGATCGACTGGCTGCCCATCGCCGACGGGACGCCCTTCGCGGGGAAGACGATCGGCGACACGAGGGCCAGGACGCGGACCGGCACCTCCATCGTGGCGATCGTCCGCGGCGAGGACGCCGTCCCCGCTCCGGGCCCCGAGCATCCGATCGAAGCGGGCGACACCCTGGTCGTCGTGGGGACGCCTCGAGGGATCGAGCAGCTCGCCGTGAGCCTTCGGACCGGCTGAGCCGTGTCCACCCCCGTGCTCCTGATCGAGCTGGGGGTGGTGATCCTGGGGCTCGCCGTCCTGGCCCGCTTCGCCGAGCGGGCGGGGTTCTCGCCGATCCCCCTCTATCTCCTCGTCGGCCTGGCGTTCGGCGACGGCGGGATCTTGCCGGTGGTGACCTCCGAGGAGTTCATCGAGGTGGGCGCCGAGATCGGGGTGATCCTCCTGCTCCTTATGCTTGGCCTGGAGTACGCGGGCGACGAGCTCACGGAGAGCCTCCGGAAGAACGCCGCCGCGGGCGCCCTCGACCTCGCCCTGAACTTCACGCCCGGGTTCGCGGCAGGCCTCCTCCTGGGATGGGGGCCGCTTGCGGCCGTGATCCTCGGTGGGATCACCTACGTCTCGTCCTCGGGGATCGTGGCCAGGGTGGTGCAGGAGCTTGGGTGGGTGGCCAACGCCGAGACGCCCACCGTGCTCTCCATCCTGGTGATCGAGGACTTGGCCATGGCGGGCTACCTCCCGCTGATCGGCGTCCTCCTCCGAGGGGAGGATCCGGCCTCGGCCGGTCTCGCCATCCTCGCGGCCGTGGGGGCCGTCCTGGTGACGCTCTTCGTGGCCGTCCGGTTCGGCCCGTTCCTCAGCAGGCTCGCGTTCAGTCGCTCGGACGAGGGCCTGCTCCTGACGATCGTGGGGATCGCTCTTGTGGTGGCCGGGCTGGCGGAGCGGCTCCAGGTCTCGGCGGCCGTGGGGGCGTTCCTGGTCGGCATCGCGCTCTCCGGCCACGCGGCCGACCGGGCGCGGGTGCTGCTGACGCCCCTCCGCGACCTCTTCGCGGCCGTCTTCTTCATCTTCTTCAGCCTGCAGATCGATCCGTCGGAGATCCCCTCGGTGCTCGGAGTGGCGGCCGCCCTGGCCCTCGTCACGGGGGCCTCCAAGGTGGCCACCGGCTGGGTGAGCGCCGGCATACGGGGGCTGAGGTCGGGTGGCCGTCTGCGAGCCGGGACGGCCTTGATCGCCCGAGGCGAGTTCTCGGTGGTCATCGCGGGCCTGGCCGTGGGCGCCGGCGTGGAGCCGTCGCTGGGACCGCTGACGGCGACGTACGTGCTGATCCTGGCCACGATCGGCCCCTTCGCCGCGCAGGCGGCAGGCGCGCTCTCCACGCGGGGCGCGGGGAGGCGGGAGTCCCGCCCGGAGGAGGGGGAGGCGTGACCGGTGCGGCCGCCTCCCTCGGATGGGAGAATGAGGGCGCATGAACAACAACCTGGAGCGTCTGCGCGAGCTCATCAGGGACGTCCCCGACTTCCCCCAGGAGGGGGTGATGTTCAAGGACATCACCCCGGTCCTCGCGGATCCGGCCGCCTTCTCCACCGCGATCGACATGATCGTCGTGCACTTCGGGCGGGGGAACGTCGACCGCGTCGTGGGCATCGAAGCCCGGGGCTTCATCCTGGCCTCGCCGGTCGCCTACCACTTCGGGGCGGGCTTCGTGCCCGTCCGCAAGAAGGGGAAGCTGCCCTGGAGGACCCGCGACCAGGCCTACGAGCTGGAGTACGGCACCGAGGTCCTGGAGATCCATGAGGACGCCCTCCGGCCGGGAGAGCGCGTGCTGATCGTGGACGACGTCCTGGCCACTGGGGGCACGGCGAGGGCCACCGCCGAGCTCGTGGAGTCGCTGGGGGGCAAGGTCGTGGGCATCGCGGTGCTCCTCGAGCTGTCCTTCCTCGAGGGGCGGAAGCAGATCGAGGGATACGAGGTCTACTCCCTGCTGACGTCCTGAGCCGGGACGCCCCGCCTGGGCCCGTGCTTCAATAGAGGAGGTCAGGAGAGGGGTGCACTCGTGGAGGACGTTCGCGCACCGGAGCGACGGAGCGGCCTCCTGGCGCGCCTTCCCTTCGTGTCGAGCCATCCCGATCGAGCCGAGGGGTTCGACGGGCT
>DASUTW010000037.1:0-16929 GCA_036374395.1 Actinomycetota bacterium | reverse complement strand
ACTTCTCCTGGATCTTCTGGACCGATTCCGCCTCGATCCTGGCCTGGGCCGGGTCGTAGACGCCGCAGGGGAGGTCGCAGTGCGCGCGGACGACCCGCCTGGGCCTCAGCAGTCGGCTGAGCATGCCTCCTCCTTCCTCTGGTGGGCTCTCACGCTACCACCCGCTCGTTGCGAGCGGCCACACACTTCCTACCCGGGTAGGCTTCGCGCATGCGGAGGGGAGGGGCGCTGCCGGTGCTCGCCGCGGTCGCCGGGTGGCTGGCCTGGCGGAGGCCGTTCCGGGTGGTCGTCGAGGGCGTGAGCATGGCCTCCGCGCTGCGTCCGGGCGACCAGCTCCTTTGCGTGCGACGGCGGAGGATCCGGAGGGGCGACGTGGTCGTGGTGCGCCCGCCGAGCCACGACGTGGAGATGGTGAAGCGGGTCACGGGACTTCCCGGCGACCCGATGGGCGCGCGGACGCTCGGGGAGGATGAGTACCAGGTCGAAGGGGACGACCCCCTGCGATCCACCGACGGGCGGTCGTTCGGCCCGGTGGCTCGCCGAGACATCCTGGGTGTGGCCGTGCTCCGGTACCTGCCGGATCCTCGGCTCCTCTAGCCGGGCTCGCCCAGGAAGCGGTCGATCCGCCACTCCTCGCCTCGGCTCAGCTGGAGGCGCCTGCCGTCCTCCAGGCGCAGCACGAAGACGAGGAGGCGCCGGCCCGCCCGCTCCTCGTGCCAGGAGCGCTCCACCCCCGTCACCATGAGCCTCGTTCCGTCGATCACGACCTCGCGCGGAGTCTCGTCGGCCCGTCCCCCAGCGTAGGCGCGCACTTCGAGCCCACCGAGCCTTCGCGAGGCGAGGGCGAGGATCCCCGCTCCGATCACCGCGAGGGTCCCGGCCAGGAAGACGATCCCGATGTCGCCCAGTAGCCCGATGAGGAGGGTGGGGATCAGGGCGGCGAGGACGAAGACGCCGTTGTAGCCGATGTCGTAGATGGCGAAGGCCCGTCCCCGATGGGAGTCGGGGATCGAGCGCTGGACCATCGTGTCGGCGGTGATCTTCGTCATCGCCATCGCGGCGCCCCCCACGGCCACGAGCGTCACGAGCGCGGGCCACGCGGGAACGGCCCCGAGCGCCAGGACGGCGATCCCGGCAACCAGGTACGCCAAGGGTGCGACCCGGGCGTCGCCGAGCCGGCGTGCCGCGGGCGTCACCAGGAGCGCCCCCAGGAACCCACCGATGCCGACCGCCCCCAGCAGGAGGGAGGCGCCCGTCGTCTCCAGGCCGAACCTCCTCCGGAGCAGGACGATCCCGGCCAGCAGGAGGAACCCGATCAGCCCCCGGATGGACCAGATGGAGGAGATGGCGTAGACGGCCCGCGGGGTGCCCAGGAGCAGACGCAGCCCGTCACGGACGTCCCGGGCGTCGTCCCGGAGCTCCCCCAGCAGCCCCGTCAGCCCCTTCCGCTCTCCCGGCGGGAGGGGGACCGTCGTCGCGAGGACGGCCGCGACGGTCATCAGCACCCCGGCGGCCAGGATCACCACCTCGGCGGAGACGGCGTCGGCGACGGGCCCCCCCACCACCGCGCCCGCCAGTCCGAACACCATCCCTCCCACCGAGGAAACCGTGTTCGCCAGCAGGTACCGGTGCCGCGGGACGAGCGTGGGGAGGGCGGAGCTCTTCGTGGCGTGGAAGAAGCGGTTCACGGACATGTTGGCGACCACCAGGGCGAGGATGATCCACTCCGGCCAGCCCGTGGCAGGGATCAGGGCGAAGGTCAGCGCGGCCCGAGCCACGCTCGTCCCCACGAGGATCGAGCGTCGGGAGAAGCGATCGATGAACGGGCCCGTGAAGGGGCCGACCAGCGAGAAGGGCAGGAGCGTCACGGCGAGGACCTTCGTGACCTGCCCCGGGGTCTCCGCCGCGTCCACGCCGAAGATCAAGACGGCTGCGATGGCGATCTGGTACAGGCCGTCGGCGGCCTGGGAGGTGACCTGCGAGGCGATCAGTCGCCGGAAGCCACGCCGTCCCGAGAGGTCGCGGAGGCCGGGCAGCCGCGGACGTCCGCTCATCCCCGAAGTGTAGGCGGGGACGATCCTCGGGAGGGGCTCCCGAGGGTCTCCCGCTCAGCTCTCTTGAGGCTGGACGTCGAAGAACTTCGTCCAGTCCTGATCCTTGGCGCCGCCGTTGCCGAGGATGAACTCCTCGACCATGTCGCGGGCCGCGTCGTCGGAGAACTGAACCGGCGGGGACTTCATCAGGTAGGCGGAGGGGCCGACCAGCGGGCCACCCACGCCGCGGTCCTTGGCCAGCTTCGCGGACCGGATCGCATCGATCGCCACGCCGGCCGAGTTCGGCGAATCCCAGACCTCGAGCTTCAGCTCCACCGAGAGCGGGACCCCGCCGAACTCCCGACCCTCGAGCCGGATGTGCGCCCACTTCCGGTCGTGCAGCCACGGCACGTGGTCGGAGGGGCCGATGTGGATGTCCTCGGCCGGGATGCCGTCCCGCAGCTGCGAGGTGACGGCCTGGGTCTTGGAGATCTTCTTCGAGGTCAGCCGCTCGCGCTCCAGCATGTTCATGAAGTCCATGTTCCCGCCGAAGTTGAGCTGGGATGTGTGGTCGAGCACCACGCCCCGGTCCTCGAAGAGCTTGGCGAGCATGCGGTGGACGATCGTGGCCCCGACCTGGGACTTGATGTCGTCTCCGACGATGGGGAGGCGGGCGTCGCCGAAGCGCTTCGCCCACGCCCGGTCGGAGGCGATGAACACCGGCATGCAGTTCACGAAGCCGGCGCCCGCGTCGATCGCGGCCTGCGCGTAGTGCCGCGCGGCCTGCTCGCTCCCCACGGGGAGGTAGCTGATCACGACGTCGGTCCCGGCGTCGCGGAGCGCCTCGGCCACGTCGACCGGCTCGAGGTCCGACTCCTCGGCGACCTCGCGGTAGTAGCGGCCGAAGCCGTCGAGGGTCGGGCCGCGGAGGACCTCCACGCCCGTGGGCGGGACGTCGGAGAACCGGATCGTGTTGTTGGGCTCCGCGAAGATCGCCTCGGAGACGTCGCGCCCCACCTTCTTGCCGTCCACGTCGAACGCCGCGACGACCTCCACGTCGGAGACGTGGTAGGGACCGAACAGGACGTGCATCAGCCCGGGGACCTGCTCGGCGGGGTCGGCGTCCTTGTAGAACTCCAGTCCCTGCACGAGGGAGGAGGCGCAGTTGCCCACCCCCACGATGGCCAGTCGGACCTTGCTCATGCCCTGACTCCCTTCTTCGGAGCGCGGCGCTTGCGGCCGCTCCGGCTGGCCCTGCGCTCCGCCTGAATCATGTCGTCGAGCCAGCGGATGTCGTGTTCGGTCGTGTCCATGCCGTGGCGCATCAGCGACAGCGTGTAGCCGTCCACGCGCTCGCGGTAGGAGGCCAGCCGGTCCTTCAGCTCGCGGAGTCGATCGACCAGCACGGCGCGCCGGCGCTCCATCACGCCGATCCGCGCCTCCGGCTTCAGGTGGCGGAAGAAGGCCAGCCTGACGCGGAAGCCGTTGTCGTCGGAGTCCTCCTGGGTGCTCTCTCCGAGCTCGGCGAAGAGCTCCTGGCCGTGCTCGGTGATCCGGTAGACGTTCTTGCGGCGGCCCACCTCGGCCTTGGGGAAGACCATCTCGACGGCGCCCTGCTTCTGCAGCCGCTTCAGCGCCGGGTAGAGGGAGCCGTAGGAGACCTGCCAGAAGGGGCCCAGCGCGTCGGCCAGCCGCTGCTTCAGCTGGTACCCGTGCATGGACCGCTCCTGGAGAAGCCCTAGGATGGCGAACTCGAGCACCTCTCTCCCTTCGATGTATCGGTTCGATGTATCGGTTCGATATATCGTCTCGATATATACCACGATCCAGCGGTGTGTCAACATCGCGCGCCGCCCGCGGGGATACACTCCGGCCCATGGCCCGGGAGGAGCAGGAGCCGCTCTACCCCTCCACCGTGCTCTCCTCGGACCCTGAGGTGAGCGGGGTCCGGTCCGTCGGCGGGCTGGTCCTCGACGCCTGGCGCCGAAGGCCAGTCCCACGCCGCGTCCTCGGGACCCTCTCGGTCTTCCTCCTCCTGGGGGGCCTCACGATGGTCTTCTACCCGCATCTCACGAACCTCTACGGGGACTGGCGCCAATCGGGGCTCGAGGCGTCGTTCGCCGAGCCCGAGACCAGGGAGGCCTACGCGGCCCGGGCCGTGCTCCCGGGAGAGGCGCTGACGAAGGTCGAGATCCCTCGCCTGGAGCTCGTGTCGATCGTCGTCGAGGGAACCTCCCCCGGGGCCCTGCGCGCCGGGGCGGGCCACTACGAAGGGAGCGCGCTCCCGTGCGAGGTGGGGAACGCGGTGGTGGCCGGGCACCGCACGACGTACTCGAAGCCGTTCGCCGACCTCCACAGGCTCCGACCGGGGGACGAGGTCGTGCTGGTCACTCCCGTGGGGCGGTGCGTGTACCAGGTGGCCGGGTCGTGGGTGACGACGCCCGACGACGTGAGTGTGCTGGCCGACGTCCGCGGCGCGTCGGTGCTCACCCTGACGACCTGCCACCCGCCCGGGAGCGCGCGGGAGCGGCTGATCGTCCGGGCCGAGCTGGTCTCGAGCGAGGTCGCGTGAGCCGCTGGTCAGCCCGCCGCGAGGCCAACTACACTACCGAGTCGCCCTCACGGGCACCGACCACTCCGAAGGGATCCGCATGGCAAGAGTGCTGCTGATCGGCTGGGACGGCGCGGACTGGCGCATCCTCGACCCGATGCTGGAGGCGGGCCTCCTCCCGAACCTCAAGGCGCTGATCGACCGGGGGGCCAGGGGCGTCCTGAAGTCCACGGTCCCGAATCACTCGTGGTCGGCCTGGCCCTCGTTCCTCACGGGGCTCGAGCCCTCGAACCACGGCGTCTACGACATCTTCGAGCGGGACTTCCGGACGCGGAAGCAGCTGCCCGTGACCTACCGATCGATCAAGGAGCGGACGATCCTCCCGGATCTCGCCGCGGCCGGCGTGGAGACGATCATGACGAACGTCCCGCTGACCTTCCCGCCCCAGCGGATCCAGGGGAAGCTCATCTCGGGCGGGGTCCTGCCGAAGGGTCGCCCGCACACCCATCCCGAGGGCCTGGCCGCGGAGCTGGAGGCCGCCGGGAAGCCCTTCCCGATCAACGGGATGTCCTGGACGACGTTCTGGAACCGGCCCGAGCCGTTCCTGGACGAGGCGATGACGCTCACCAGACAGCGGATCGATGCGAACGAGCACCTGCTGGAGACGACGGACTGGCGGTTCGCCTCGCTCGTGTACGTGGCCACCGATCGCGTCCAGCACTGCCTGGCCAAGTACGTCTCGCCCGACCATCCGAACTACGACACGCTGTCGAAGGAGCCGCTGGCCGAGAGGATCCGGGACGTGTACCGGCTGCTCGACGAGGGGCTGGGGCGGCACCTGGTCCATGTGGGCGACGACGACCTGATCCTGTTCATCTCAGATCACGGGTTCCAGTCGTGCACCCGGGCGCTCCACATGGACAAGTTCCTCGAGCACCTCGGGTTCCTGAGGTTTGCGGCCTCGAGCGCCGTCTTCGGGCCGATGCAGTGGGGGAGGGTGCGGGCTCTGGCACGGCGCGTCTACGACCTGCTCGGGCTCCACGGCAAGGTCTCGCTGCCGCAGTCGGTTAACTGGCGGAAGAGCATCGCCTACACGTCGGTGCGGTCGACGGGCGAGGGGGTCTCGATCAACCTCGCCGGGCGGGAGCCCGACGGCACCGTGGATCCCGCGGACTTCGAGTCCACCCGCGAGAAGGTGATGGACGCGCTCTCGGGCTTCGTCGACCCGGCCACCGGGCGTAAGCCGGTGAAGGCGATCCACAAGCGCGAGGAGTTCTTCCAGGGGAGGTTCGCCGACACCGCGCCCGACATCATCATGGAGCCGGCCGAGGGCTACAGCCTCACGCACGCGAAGACCGCGATCGAGGACGCGGACTGGCTCTCCGGGGACCACCGGATGGACGGCGTGATCGCGGCGGCCGGCCCTCACGTGCGGACCGACGCCTTCGAGCGGCCGGCCCTCCTGGTGGACGTGGCCCCGACGACCCTCGCCGCGCTCGGCGTGACGTCTTCGGTCAAGCACGACGGGCAGGTCCTGGAGTCGGTGGTTGGGGCGGAGCGCTCGACCGCCGCGGAGGCCGCGGCTTCGTCGGAGACGGCGGAGGAGCACGAGGACACGGGGCTCGACGCCGACGAGGCGGCCGAGGTCGAGGAGCACCTCCGGGGCCTTGGCTACCTCGAATAGCGGGAAGCGAGCCCGAAGGATCCGCAGCGCCCTGGAGTCGGTGCTCCCGCTGGAGCGCTTCGGCGACGAGCGGACCATCCTCGCCGGCACGGGCCAGAACGTGGTCGGGATGGTGGTCGCGATCGTGGCCACCTTCGGCACGCAGGTGCTCATCACGCGGGCGCTGGGGGCCTCGGCCTTCGGCATCGTGACGCTGGCGACGCAGGGCGCGCTGGTCCTGGGCTACTTCGCTCGCTTCGGGATGGACATGGCGGCCGTCCGACGCGTGGCCATCGACGTGGGACGGGGAGAGCGCTCGCGGGTGCGGGCGGTGGTCATGCGCGCATCGATCATCTCGACGGTCTCGAGCCTGATCGTGGCCGCTGCCGTGTTCCTGCTCGCCGAGCCCATCGCGCGCTCGCTGGCCGCCGACGCGGCGGGCGCGGCCACCGGGGCGTTCCGGGCGGCGGCCCTCGCGATCCCCTTCACCGCGCTGGTCCAGGTGTACCTGGGGGCGACCCGCGGGCTGAAGATCATGCGCCACACTCTGTACGTCTTCTGGATGGGCCAGCCCCTGGCGTGGTTCGCCCTGATCCTGGCCGGCTGGCTCGTCTCCAGGTCCGTGGGGGTGACGACCCTCGCCTACACCGTCTCCTGGGTGGGCGCGACGGCCGCGGCCGCTTGGCTCTGGTATCGAGAGACCCGGGGGTTCGGTGGCGACCCTCCCCTCCCCGGGGAGGTCCGGGATCTGATGCGCTACGGGGCCCCGAGGGCTCCGGCCGCCCTCTTCTCGCAGCTGCTCTTCTGGACCGACGTCTTCGTCCTCGCCGTCTTCGCCTCCTCACGAGAGGTTGGGATCTACTCCGCGGCCGCCCGGGCGGGACAGGTCCTGCTGCTGTTCATCATCTCCGTCAGCCTCATGTTCAGCCCCTTCGTTGCGGACCTTCACGCCCGGGGCGAGCGGGAGAAGCTCGATCGGCTCTACAAGCAGCTCACCCGCTGGACCCTGGCCGCGACCCTCCCGGTGTTCATCGTGCTCACCGCGGCGCCCGAGTCCGCCCTCCGTCTCTTCGGGGCGGAGTTCGGGGTGGGGGCCACCGCCCTGGGGATCCTCCTCTTGGGCCAGCTCGTCAACGTTGCCACCGGCGCGGTCGGGTTCGTGCTCATCATGATCGGCAGGACGGGATGGGACCTCCTCGTCTACGCGGCGTCGGTCGCGTTCGACATCGGGGCGGCGGCGTTCCTCATCGGGGGGCTGGGGCTGGGTATCGAGGGAGCGGCGATCGCCGGGGCCACGACGATGGCCCTCTCGAAGGTGGCTCGCCTCTGGCTGGTGTGGAGGTTCATGGGGATGCAGCCGTTCACCCGGCACTACGCTCTGCTCGCCGTTCCGCTGGCCCTCGGCCTCGGCGCGGCCCTGGGCGCCCACGCCCTCGTAGCGGGGGCTTCGTGGCCGGTGGACCTGGCGGTCACCGGTGGGATCGGGACGCTGGCGTATGTCGCCGTGTTGGTCGCGTTCGGCCTGCCTCCGGCGGAGCGACGGGTGCTGGCGAGGCTGGTGGGGGCGGTCCGCGGCTAGCTGGGGTCCCTGAGCGCGGCGAGGATCCCGCCCGCGACGGTCCCGAACGCGACGTGGTCGGCGACCTGGGGCCAGAGAGGGAGCCTCCGGATGACCGGGATTCGGCTCCCGATCACCACGATGTCGAGCGTCGCGATGACCACGCCTCCCGCCGCCCCCCACAGGGCGGTGGCTCGGCGGGGGAGCGCGCTCGCCAGGACGACTCCCCAGCCGGCCGAGATCACCGCATGGACCGGGACCGTGAGGGCGAGCTGGGCCTCGGCTCCGGCCCGGGGCGCGACGAGCGCTCCGGGCGCCCGCAGGAGGTCGAGGAGGTAGCCGTGGCGGAGGGCGTGGAAGCCCGAGGGCGCCCCCGCCACCGCGCCGGCCACGAGGCCGGCCACGAGGCCGTCGCGCAGGACGGATCCCGGGCGGGGAGGGGCCGGGTCGAGGTCGACGCGGACGGTCAGGGGCTCGGTCCCAGCGACGCGGATGACCCAGGGGTTGACGCCTCCGAGCCGGCGGAGCCGCTCTCTCGGGTCGTCGTCCTCCAGGATGTGCGCGGTGCCGGTCCTCCAGCGTCCTCGGACGCGGATCCTCACCCTGGGGTCCGCCTCGACATTGCGGACCCAGTCGGCGTGGCGACCGTGCTCCGCGACGATCCAGAAGGCGTCGCCGCGGAGGCCGTCGCCCACGGGGATCTGATGGGCTCGGCCGCTGCGGCGACCGGTGGTCTCCAGCAGGGCCCAGCCGGGGATGCGCCCCGCGAGCCGCCGCATCACGGGGTTGGCCACGTGCTTGGCCAGGGCGTTCACGACCCGGCGCTTCACGACCGCCGCTCCCGCGCGAGCCGCATCGCCTCCCGGACGGCGTCGGGAACGCCGGCGGCGCGGACGAAGGCCTCCACCGGCTCGCCGCCCTTGGCCAGCTCCCAGGTGCGGAGCCCCACCACCGGCACGCCCATCTTCAGAGCCAGTGCGATCTCGGAGAGCGTGCCGTACTCGCCGGCGATCGCCAGCACCGCGTCGGCCGAGCGGACCACGAGCGCGTTCCGAGCTTCGCCCATCCCCGTGACGACCGCCGCGGAGAGGTGCTCGCTCGCGCCCTCGAGGCCACGGCCGGGGAGGATCCCGAGGGCGAGCCCACCGGCCTGGCGAGCGCCTCGGGCGGCCGCGTCCATGACGCCCGTCATCCCGCCGCAGACCACCACCGCGCCTTCCTCGGCCAGCAGGCGGCCGGCCTCCTCGGCCCAGCGCCCCTCCTCCTCGGTGGCGACGCCGGGCCCGCAGACGGCGATCTGGATTTGGATCACGCCAGCATCTCCTCGATCAGCGCCGCGGCCGCGTCCTTGTCCAGCGGCTCGTTGCCGTTCCCGCACTTGGGGGACTGGACGCACGAGGGGCAGCCGCTCTGGCACGGGCACGCCCGGATCGTCTCCAGCGTGGCCCGGAGCAGGCGCTCGCCGGAGGCGAAGCCGCGCTCGGCGATGCCGGCCCCGCCCGGGTACCCGTCGTAGATGAAGATCGCGCACGAGCCGGTGTCGGGGTGGTGGGCGGTGGAGACGCCGCCGATGTCCCACCGGTCGCAGGTGGCGACGAGGGGGAGGAGGCCGATGGCCGCGTGCTCGGCGGCGTGCGCGGCCCCGGGGAGGGCCGAGGGCGTCACCCCCGCCCGCTCGATCGTCTCGTCGGGAACGGCCCACCACAGGGCGCGGGTCACGAGCGTCTGCGGGGGGAGGTCGAGATCCACGACGCCCAGCACCTCGCCGGTGATGTGCAGGCGCCGCTGGAACCCCACCACCTGGGTCGTGACGCGGACGTCGCCGAAGAACGCCGGCGTCGAGCCCACCTTCGTCTCGGCGCGCACCCGAAGCACCTCGATGTCGGTGACGTCCCGCGACTGGGTGAACCAGTCGGCGTCACTGGGGCGGACGAGAGCGGCCTTCCGCTCTCGATCGAGGGTGACGACCTCGTACTGCTCCCCCTGGTGGAGGTAGATCGCGCCGGGGTGGACCTGGAAGAACGCACGGGACTCGTCCACGTTGCCCAGCACCGCGCCCGTGTCGACCTCGACGATGAGGTAGAGGGAACCCGAGGCCGAGCGGATGTCCACCTCCCGGTGGGGCGACGGGCCCCCGCGGTGGTAGAGGAGCCCCCTGCGTTCGACGAGACGCCCTTCCTCGAGCATCGAGGCCACCGCGTCGGGGGCCGCGTCGCCGAAGAAGGAGAGCTCCTCGGGGGCGAGCGGGTGCTCCCGGGCCGCGCACGCCAGGTGCGGGGCCAGCACGTACGGGTTGGTGGGGTCCACGACCGCGTCCTCGGGCGGTTTGTCGAAGAGGTCCTGCGGGTGGGACACGAGGAACTGATCGAGCGGGTCGTCCTGGGCCACGAGGAAGGCGATCGAGGCGCTGGAGCGGCGGCCCGCCCGCCCGGCCTGCTGCCACATCGAGGCCCGGGTCCCCGGATAGCCGGCGAGGATGGCGGCGTCCAGCGAGCCGATGTCGATGCCGAGCTCGAGGGCGTTCGTCGAGGCCACGCCGAGCAGTTCCCCTTCCGACAGCGCCCGCTCGAGGCGACGGCGCTCCTCGGGGAGGTAGCCCGCGCGGTAGGTCTTGATCCTGCCCTTGCGCGCGGCGCCCACCTCGCGGCGAGCGATCTCGGCCAAGAGCTCCGCCGCGCGCCGTGACCGCGCGAACGCGATCGTTCGCTCGTCCCTGTCCACGAGCCGCGCCAGCAGGCCGGCCGCCTCGGAGACGGCCCCCTTCCGCCCGCCCTCCTCGTCGTCCACGAGCGGGGGGTTCCACAGAGCGAAGAGCTTCTCGCCCGCGGGGGAGGCGTCCTCGGTCACCTGGGCGAACGGCACCCCGGTGAGACGCTCGGCCAGGTCCGCGGGATTCCCGATCGTGGCCGAGGCCAGGACGAACCTCGGGTCGCCGCCGTACTTGGCCACCAGCCGCCGGAGGCGCCGCAGGACCATCGCCACGTGCGAGCCGAAGACCCCGCGGGCCACATGGGCCTCGTCCACCACCACGACGGCGAGGCGCAGGAGAAAGTCCGCCCACCGAGCGTGGTCGGGGAGGAGCGAGGCGTGCAGCATGTCCGGGTTGGAGAGGATGAGGTTGGCCGTCCTCCGGATCAGGGGGCGCTCCGCCCTCGGCGTGTCGCCGTCGTAGACGGAGGCCTTGATCTGGGGGAGCCGCAGGCCCCGCACCTGCCGGAGCTGGTCCCGGGCCAGCGCCTTCGTGGGGAAGAGGTACAGCCCGGTGCTTCGGGGATCCCGCAGGAGCGTCCGGGCCAGGTGCACGTTGTAGACGAGGCTCTTCCCGCTGGCCGTACCCGTTGAGAGGACGACGTTCCGTCCTTCCTCGAGCAGCTCGAGGGCCTCGGCCTGGTGAGGGTAGAGTCCCTCGATCCCCAGGTTGTCGAGCCGCGCGGGGAGGGGCTCGGGAAGATCGGGCAGCCGCGCCAGCCGGGGGCGGCGCTCAGGCAGGGTCCGCAGGTGGACGAGCCGGTCGGGCGCCTCGCTCCGGAGGGTGGCGAGGAGGTCGTGTGGGTCCATGCCCGCCGATGTTCTCACGCTCCGCCCGGGCGTGATGTCGGTTCCCTTCGGGTATCCTCCGCCCGTGGGCGCAATGAGCGTAGCCGCCGCAGAGCAAGCACAGGCTCGGTTCGCCAGCTTCGACGTCCCGATGTGGGTGTGGGCCGTCCTCATCGGGGCCATCGTCACCCTGCTCCTGATCGATCTCCTGATCGTCCACCGGACGCCGCACGTGATCTCGTTCAAGGAGGCGGCCGTCGAGAGCGCGGTGTGGGTGGCGATCGGGATCAGCTTCACGTTCGTCCTGCTCTGGTGGCAGGGCGGGCAGGCGGCGGGGGAGTACTTCGCGGGCTACCTGATCGAGAAGAGCCTCTCGATCGACAACGTGTTCGTCTGGGCGGTGCTGCTCACCTACTTCCACGTGCCCCGCGAGTACCAGTTCCGCGTGCTGTTCTGGGGGGTCTTCGGGGCGCTCGTCATGCGGGCGATCTTCATCTTCGCGGGGGTGGCGCTGCTGGAGCGGTTTGACTGGGTCCTCTACGTCTTCGGCGCCTTCCTCGTCTACACGGCGTTCAGGCTGGCCCGGCACTCCGGCGCAGAGGTCCATCCCGAGCGCAATCCCGTGCTGAAGCTCGTGCGCCGCGTGATCCCCACCACGCACTACTACGACGGGCAGAGGATGCTGACCCGGCAGGAGGGGCGGCTCATGGCCACCCCACTCCTCGTCGTGCTGATCCTCGTCGAGGCCACGGACGTGCTGTTCGCCGTGGACTCGGTCCCGGCGATCCTCGCCGTGAGCCGCGAGCCGTTCATCGTCTGGTCCTCGAACGCGTTCGCCATCATGGGGCTGCGCGCCCTCTACTTCCTCCTGGCGGGCATGGCCGACCGGTTCCGCTACCTCAACGTGGGGCTGGGCGTGGTCTTGGGGTTCGTGGGGGTGAAGATGCTGCTGGCCGACGTCTACCACGTGCCCGTGTGGGCCTCGCTCGTCGTGATCGCGGCCGTGCTGACGGCGACGATCTGGCTGTCGCTCAGGGTCTCCGGGCGCGAGGAGGAGGAGGAGGAAGAGGAGGCCCCGGACCCCCGGAGCCGCTAGCCGCCGGGCGGGGGCGGAGGGTTCTGGAGGATCCCGTCGTCGCCCAGGTCCTCGAAGATCGCGGGGGCGTCGCCGGACAGGAAGACGACGCTCGCCGCGCCCGCGCTCCCCGTCCCCCCGGGCACGACCGCGTTCGTCACGCTCTCGGGGTCGATGCTCAGGGCCGTCATCATCAGGTCGAAGACCTCGTCGAACGAGAGATCGGTCTGGACGTTCCGCAGGCCCACGGCGATCCACTGGAAGAGGACCGTGGGGTCCCGACGGACCTGCGACCGAAGCTGCTCGAGCGCAGCGAGCAGCAGCCGGCCGTGGTTCTCGGAGCGGCTGAAGTCGCCCTCGGGCGTGTCGTGACGGTTCCGAGCGAACGCGAGGGCCTGGGAGCCGTCGATCACCTGCTCCCCGGCCTCGAACTGCGCCCCCGAGTAGAAGTCGTCCATGGGGTAGGGGACGTCGATCTCCAGCCCCCCGATCCCGTTCACCAGGCCGATCAGCCCGCGGAACGAGGTGAGGACCCAGTAGTCCATCTGGATCCCCGTGAGGCCCTCCACCGTCTCCACGACCAGCTCGGGGCCGCCGTTGTAGAGGGACTCGTTGATCTTCGCCTCGCCGAACCCCGGGATCGGGACGTAGGAGTCCCGGGGGAAGCCGAGGATCGAGGCGCTCCCCTGGCGGGGATTCACGGCGACGATGTGGAGCGAGTCCGCGAGCCGCCGGTCCACCTGCTCGTCGGGCCTCGCGTCGCTTCCGATCGCCAGGATGAAGATCGGACGGTTACCTCCCAGCGACGGGGTGTAGCGCGCGTCCTGCGCCCGCGAGATCTCCACGGCCGGCGTCTGGGCTCCCGCCGGTCGGGGCTCCGAGAGGAAGGCGGCCACCGCGACCCAAGCCCCGAGCCCCACGACGAGCGCGACGAGGAGCGCTGCCCCGCGCCTCACGGCGTCGCTCCCGGCGTGCCGGGCCCCGGGTCGGCGACCGACTCCAGGGACCCCTCGACGTCGTATCCGATGATCCGCCACTCCCCCTCGATCCGCCGGACCATGTACCGGCCCTGGTGGACGATCGCTACCGCGCCGCCGTCGGTCGTCCGGCCGTCGGCCCGGAAGCCGGCCGTCGCCACCGCCGCGTAGGGAGCCGCCTGCGGATCGACGAGGAAGGTGAGTCGCAGGGTGGCCCTCGTCGGCTCGACCCGCTCGATCCGGGCGGCGTCCTCACCCAGCGTGAGGCCGTCCCGGTCCCGTTCGGCGCGCGCGGCCGCACTCCCGGCGAAGTACGAGCCGAGCTCGGGGAACGCGCCCCCCTCCCACTTCGCGGGGTCCACGAACGCGGTCGTGTACAGGTCGTCGAGGAGGTCGGCGATCGCGTCCCTCGCCTCCTCCAGGTCTCCCTGCGAGGCGTCGGCGTCGACCGAGGTGGAGCGCACCCGCCCGATGGTCCAGACGAGGTCCGGGACGGGGAGGTCCTCCTCGTCCTCCGGGGCGCCGTCCCGGAGCAGGGCCCAGGCCCCGGCGCCCGAGGCGACCAGGACGAGGAGGCCGACGAGGATCCAGGGAAGGGCCCGACCGGATGCGGCGTGTGCTCTTCGAGGCAAACCGCCCGGCAGGGTAGCAGACCTCGACGCGGGAGCAAGCCTGTTGGTCGCGTCAGTCTCGACCCGCTAGGCTATGGCCCGCCGAGCGCCCTCTTCGCGCCGGCCACAACTCACTCCAAGGAGGAACACCCCATGGTTGTGCTTGCCCAGGAAGGCGGTCCGATCTCTGCCGAGTTCGGGTCGTTCGAGGACGCGGTGCTGTGGATCATCCTCGGGATCTCGGTGCTCGCGCTCGTCGTGGCGTACGTGCTCCGGCGCGGCGTCCTCGCAGCACCTGAGGGCACCGAGAAGATGCGGGAGATCGCGACGGCGATCCAGCAGGGGAGCAGGGCCTACCTTAACCGGCAGTTCCGCACGGTCGGGATGTTCCTCGTGGTGCTGACGATCGCGATCTTCTTCCTCCTCCCCGTGCCGGAGAACGCGGAGACCTCGGCCATCGCGATCAGGCTGGGCCGATCGGTGGCCTTCATCCTGGGAGCCGGCTTCTCGGCCGTCACCGGCTTCGCCGGGATGTGGCTCGCGGTGCGCGGCAACGTACGGGTCGCCAACGCCGCGAAGGAGACGGGCCTGAAGCGCGCCGTCGTCATCGCGTTCCGCACCGGAGGTGTGGCCGGGATGTTCACCGTGGGCCTGGGGCTGCTGGGGGCCGTCGTGATCCTCCTGATCTACAAGCAGGACGCGACCTCGGTGCTCGTCGGCTTCGGGTTCGGCGGCGCCCTGCTCGCGATGTTCATGCGGGTAGGCGGCGGGATCTACACGAAGGCGGCCGACGTCGGCGCCGACCTCGTGGGGAAGGTCGAGCAGGGCATCCCCGAGGACGACCCCCGCAACGCGGCCACGATCGCCGACAACGTCGGGGACAACGTGGGCGACTGCGCGGGGATGGCCGCCGACCTCTTCGAGTCCTACGAGGTGACGCTGGTGGCGTCGATCATCCTGGGTGCCGCGGCGTTCGCCGATTCGCCCGAGGGCGCGATCGTCGGCGTGATGTTCCCGCTCTTCGTCCGGGCGATCGGGGTCATCACCTCGATCGTCGGCATCTACGCGGTGACGCCGAGGAGCGACACCGAGCACGGCATGCGGGCCATCAACCGAGGCTTCTTCATCTCGGCGGTGCTGTCCGCGGCGGTCGTGTACTTCGTGGCCGACGCCTACGTGAACGACCTCCGGGTGTTCTGGGCTGTCGTGATCGGGCTGCTCCTGGCCAGCGTGATCCACGTCCTGACCGAGCACTACACCTCCACGAAGCGTCGCCCCGTGAAGGAGGTCGCGGAGTCGTCGCAGACCGGCGCCGCCACCACGATCCTCTCCGGTTTCTCGGTGGGCCTCGAGTCCACCGTGTGGGCGATCCTCGTGATCGCCGGGACGATCTTCTCGGCGTACCTCCTGGGCAACGACATCGCCGAGCGCCTCTACTTCATCTCGCTCACCGGCATGGGGATGCTGACGACCGTCGGGGTCATCGTGTCGATGGACACGTTCGGCCCCGTGGCCGACAACGCACAGGGCATCGCCGAGATGTCGGGCGAGTTCGAGGGGCGGCCGGCCGAGGTCCTGGAGGGGCTCGACGCTGTCGGCAACTCCACCAAGGCGATCACGAAGGGGATGGCGATCGCCACCGCGGTGATCGCGGCCACCTCGCTGTTCGGCTCGTTCGAGGAGGCTCTGAAGGAGGCCGGCTACAGCTTCATCGGGATCCGCGTGGATCAGCCCGAGGTCCTGATCGGGCTTCTGGTGGGCGGCGCGGTCTCGTTCCTGTTCGCGGCGCTCGCAATCCGGGCGGTCGGGCGCGCCGCGGCCCAGGTCGTGGTCGAGGTGCGGAACCAGTTCCGCGACCACCCGGGGATCATGGACGGCACCGAGAAGCCCGACTATGGGCGCGTCGTCGACATCTGCACGCGCACGTCCCTGCGCGAGCTGCTCACCCCCGGCCTGCTGGCGGTGCTGACGCCGATCATCGTGGGGTTCGCCTTCGAGGCCGAGGCCCTGGGCGCGTTCCTGGCGGGGGTCATCCTGACCGGCCAGCTCCTCGCGGTGATGCTCTCGAACTCCGGCGGAGCCTGGGACAATGCGAAGAAGCTCGTCGAGGAAGGTCTCTACGGCGGCAAGGGATCCGAGTCGCACAAGGCCACGGTGATCGGCGACACGGTGGGCGACCCGTTCAAGGACACCGCCGGGCCCGCCCTCAACCCGCTGATCAAGGTGATGAATCTCGTGGCGCTGCTGATCGCGCCGCTCGTGGTGACGATGGCGGACGACACCGTCGCCAGGATCGCGATCGCGGCG
Source organism: Actinomycetota bacterium (assembly GCA_036374395.1). Classification (GTDB taxonomy): domain Bacteria; phylum Actinomycetota; class UBA4738; order UBA4738; family CALAEC01; genus DASUTW01. Next base: position 617 of record DASUTW010000037.1, on the reverse strand, counting down.
AGCGGGGCGGTGATCCTGGGCCTCGCGATCTGGCACTCGAAGCGGCAGCGGGGGCCGGTCCTGGTCTCGTCGGAGCCGCCGAGCCCGGAGGCCGCGACCGTCACCACCGAGAGCGGCTGAGGCCGTGCTCGGTCGGCTGCTCCGCCGTTTCGCGGAGTCCGACGAGGATCGCCTGGCGAACGAGGTCCGGGCCTGGGCGGACTCCATGCCGGAGACGACCAGGATCAGTGACGTCCGCGAGCGGGCCCGGGTGCGGCTGGCCGGCGTCGTGCGCCGGATCACGCTGCACCCCGGGCCCGAGGGAGCCGAATCGCTGTCCGCGGTTCTCTCCGACGGGACGGGGGAGATCGTCGCGAGGTGGACGGGGCGCGGGGAGATCGGCGGCCTCCGGCTCGGGTCGCGCGTCCTGCTGGAAGGCGTGGCGGCGCGGGAGCGAGGCCGCCTCCGGATCGTGAACCCCAGCTACGAGTTCGCCTGAGTCAGCGCGCCTCGGAGTGGGGGGTGGGCCCGAGGATCGCCTCGCGCAGGTCGTCCTCGGCCTCCAGCGTGGAGATAGCCATGATCTCGTCGCCGGCCACGAGCCGCGTCTCCGGCTGCGGCACGACGACGTGGCCCTC
>DASUTW010000036.1:0-4692 GCA_036374395.1 Actinomycetota bacterium | reverse complement strand
CCGGCCGACGCCTCCGAGACCGTCCTCCGCACCTCCGCCCACTCGCCCCACTCCCGGAGAGCGTCCACGGGGCGCGGCATGTCCGGCAGCCGTTCGGGCTCGCGCCCGCACAGCTCGGTGAGGATCTCGCGTCCGATCCGGCGCATCTCGGCCTGAGAGACGGCCCGCACGGAGAGCGGCGGGGTCTCCACGAGGTCCGTCCGCCCCTTCCGGAACCGCACGCGAGCGGCCCTCGTCCCCACCACCTGGAACGAGCGGCCGTCCGCCAGCGTGCAGGACCCGCCGTCCACGGCCCACACCGTCCCTGCGTCGGCCGGCTCGACGGGGGAGAGGTCGAAGGCGTCCGGATGCCCTTCCACGACGAGGTCCTCCTCGAGGCCCAGCTGGCCCTCGAGGACCCGGATCTCGCTCGCCGGCCGCCGAAGCAGATCGACCACGAAGGACGCCGCGTCCTCGAGGCCCGTGGCCTCGGTGAGATCCACGGCGGCCAGCGTCGGTCCTCCCTCCGTCGCCATCGGCGTCAGGATATCCCGCCCCACCGACGCGATCGCGCAGCCCGTCCGGTTGACACCCCTCGGGGCGCCGACTAGATTGTGGGCCGCAGCGCCGGGCCACCGGCGCGGCGACGGGCCAAGAGGCTGAGTAGAGAACGCGGCGCCCCGGCGCTGCGGCCCCAAAGGTCTCTTGGCCCTTCGCTTTCCGTCCTGGATCCGGCTTCCATCCGACGACCGGCGGGTAGAATGGCGCAGCCTTGATGGAGGATGCGATGGACGACAAGGTCGAGACCGCTACCGAAGAAGAGGACGAGGCCCCGGCCGAGGCCGGGGACGAAGAGAGCCTCGACGAGCTGATCGCCAAGAAGACCTCGGAGGACGCCGCCGAGGACGAGTCCGAGGAGGAGACGGTGCTGAAGCTCGAGCCGGAGGAGCGGGTCGGCGGCAGCCTGCCCTCCAACGTCCAGCCCCAGCAATCGTCGGAGTTCACGTGTCGGAACTGCTTCCTCGTCAAGAGCAAGAGCCAGCTCGCCGACCGGAAGCGGATGCTCTGCAGGGACTGCGCCTAGTCTCCGCCCCCGTCCGTCTCCCCCTCGCTCTGCCCGCCGCGGCCCTCTCGGGCTTGCTCCTCTGGATGGGGTTCGCCCCCGTAGACCTCGACGCGATCGGATTCGTGGCGCTCGTGCCGATCCTGTGGGCGGTTCGTGGCGCTCGGGCCCGGCGGGGAGCGCTGCTCGGGCTCGTCTTCGGCCTCACCTACTTCGGGATCCTGATGTCGTGGCTGCTGCCGCTGACGATCCTGGGGTGGTCGGTGCTCGTCCTCGGCTCCGCGGGATGGATGGCCCTGCTGTTCGCCGCGGGCGCGGCCGTCTGGCGCGACGACAGGCCGATCGTGTCGGCCCTGGCCTTCGGCGCGGTCTGGGTGTCCGTGGAGTGGATGCGAGGCGTGCTTCCGTTCGGCGGCTTCACCTGGGGCGGCCTGGGGGTGACCCAGCACGACAACCCGCTGCTCCTGCCGCTGGCCTCGGTGGCGGGCTCCTGGGGGATCTCGTTCGTCCTGGCCGCGGTGAACGCCCTGGTGCTGGAGGCCCTGGAACGGGTGCGCGCCGGCTGGGGGAGGCCCGCCCGCCTGCTGGGGATCGCGGTGGCCCTCGCGCTCCTCCCGGCGCTCATCCCTACGGCCGCTTCGGACGGCCCTCCGGTCGAGATCGCCGTGATCCAGGGGAACGTGCCGCGCGACGTCGCGGCCCGGGACCGTCTCATCGTGGACCGCATCGTGGCCGAGAACCACGCCCGCCTCCACCGGACCCTGGCCGAGGACCCTCCCGACCTCGCCGTGTGGCCCGAGAACGCCCTGGACCAGGACCCGCGGCGCGATCCATCCCTGGCGGCGCTGGTGGAGGGCGCGATCTCCTCGGTGGGCAGCCCCACCCTCGTCGGCGCGATCACCTTCGAGGACGACGGGGCCCTCTTCAACGAGAACCTCCTCTACACGGGCCGGGGCGAGATCGTGGGGCGGTACGTGAAGAACCACCTGGTGCCCTTCGGGGAGTACGTGCCGTTCCGGGCCCGGCTGGAGGGGTTCGTCCCGGACATCGAGCGGGTCCGCGAGGATCTCACGCCGGGGACCGAGCCCGGCCGGTTCCCCGTCCCGGGCGCCCCGGGGGCCTCCTTCGCCTCGGTGATCTGCTTCGAGAACGCCTTCCCCGACCTCGTGCGACAGTGGGTGACGGCCGACATGGGGCTCCTCGTGATCTCCACGAACAACTCCACGTTCGGGACCGGGCCGGCCGCCCGCCAGCACCTGGCCCTCAGCGAGATGCGGGCTGTCGAGACCGGGCGCTGGGTGGTCCACGGCGCCCTCACCGGCATCAGCGGGATCGTGGACCCCGGCGGCCGCGTGCGGCAGCGCACGCCGCTCTTCGAGCCGGCGGTCCTGCGGGCCTCGATCCCACAGGGTGAGGGACGGACGGTGTTCAACGTGATCGGGGGCTGGCTGCCCTCGGTCTTCCTGCTGGCGGCGAGCCTGGCGCTGCTCGCCCCCCGTCGTCCCCGGCGGAGGGTCGTCCCGCCGCTCACGGCGTCGCCGCGCGTCTGCGTGGTCATCCCCACCTACGACGAGGCGGCCACGATCGAGGAGGTCGTCGGGGGCGTCCGGGCAGTGGGGGAGCGGGTCGAGGTGCTGGTCGTGGACGACGCCTCACCCGACGGGACGGCCGAGATCGTCCGCGGCCTGAAGGGGGAGGGGCGCGTCCGCCTCCTGGAGCGCGAGGGGAAGCGAGGGCTGGCCACCGCGTACCTCGAGGGGTTCCGCTCGGCGCTGGACGAGGGGCACGACGTGATCGTGGAGATGGACGCCGACCTCTCCCACGACCCCGGAGACCTCCGCGCGCTGCTGGCCGGAGCCCGCTCGCACCACCTGACGATCGGCAGCCGCTACGTGCCGGGCGGATCGATCCCGGACTGGGGACTGGGGCGCCGCATCCTTTCGCGCTGGGGGAACCTCTACGCGCGGCTGCTGCTGGGGCTCCCGGTGGCCGACGCCACGAGCGGCTTCCGCGTCTATCGGGCCGACGCGCTCGGAGAGCTGATCGATCCACCGCCGAGCGCCGACGGTTACGCGTTCCAGATCGAGCTGGCCTACCGAGCGTGGCGCCTCGGGATGTCGGTGGGGGAGGTCCCCATCACGTTCCGGGACCGTACGCACGGCCGCTCCAAGCTCTCCCGCAGGATCGTGGTCGAGGCCCTGTGGAAGGTCCTGGCCTGGGGCATCCGGGATCGCTTGTTGCGCCGCCGCCCCCCGAGCGCTTGACGCCGCGCCCTCCGTACGGTCGAGTATCCCCGTGGACGAGACCCTCCTGACCATCGGGATCGAGGAGGAGTTCCAGATCGTCGACGAGGGCGGCGAGCTGCGCGCCAACATCGACGCCGTGATGGCCCGCGCCGAGCAGAAGCCGGAGCTCGAGCCCGAAGACGTCAAGCCCGAGATGCTCCAATCGGTCGTCGAGGTCGGAACGAAGGTCTGCTCGAACATCAAGGACGCGCGCCGTGAGGTCGAGCGGCTCCGGGGCCAGCTGGTGGAGATCCTGGGGGAGGAGGACCTGCGCCTGGCCTCTGCCGGCACCCACCCCTTCAGCCACTGGAAGGACCAGCCCGTCACCCAGAAGGAGCGCTACCTCAGCCTCGAGGAAGAGATGCAGGACGTGGTGCGGGAGCTCCTGATCTTCGGCCTGCACGTGCACATCGGGATCCCCGACAGGGACCTCCGGATCGACATCTTCAACGAGGCGAGGTACTTCCTCCCGCACCTGCTGTGCCTCTCCACGTCCTCGCCGTTCTGGCTGGGGCGGAACACGGGGCTGAAGTCCTACCGCTCGATCCTGTGGTCGCGGTTCCCCAGGACCGGGGTGCCGCCCGACTTCCCCACGTGGGACGACTTCGATCACTACGTCAACCTGCTGACGAAGACCCAGAGCATCCCCGACGGCTCGAAGATCTGGTGGGACCTCCGGCCCCATCACGTCTACCCGACGCTGGAGTTCCGCGTGTGCGACGCCGCCACGAAGATCGACGAGACGATCTGCATCGCCGCGATCATCCAGGCCTTCGTGGCCAAGCTCCTGAAGCTCCGCAAGCAGAACCTGGGGTTCCGGAAGTACCCCGGCTACCTGATCCGCGAGAACAAGTGGCGGGCGGTCCGCCACGGGCTCGAGGGGAAGCTGATCGACTTCGGGAAGCAGGAGGAGGTGCCCGAGCGGGACCTCGTCCTGGAGATCCTGGACTTCGTGGACGACGTCGTAGACGATCTCGGCAGCCGCTCGGAGGTCAACTACGCGCGGCAGATCCTGGCCGAGGGCACCAGCGCCGAGCGCCAGCTTCGGGTCTACGAGGAGACGAACGACCTGCGGTCGGTCGTGGACCACATCTGCGACGAGACGCGCCAGGGCCTCCCTGGGTGAGCCCCGGACGCGTCGCGGGGGTCGGGGGAGACACCGGTCCGACTTGATACCATCGCGCCGGTGAGCAGCACATCCGCCGCGACGCAGCACCTCCGCCACCTCGCGCGGCTGCGCCGCGTCCGCGACCGGATCGACCGGGAGTACGCCCGGCCGCTGGACGTCGAGGAGCTCGCGCGCGGCGCGCATATGTCGGCCGGGCACCTCAGCCGTCAGTTCCGGCGCGCCTTCGGCGAGTCGCC
>DASUTW010000035.1:0-9114 GCA_036374395.1 Actinomycetota bacterium | reverse complement strand
CCGCGAGATCGCGGAGGCCGGCGCCGACGAGCTCATCCTCGTCCTCGATCCGATCGACGAGCGCTCGATCCGCTTCTGTGGGGAGGCCCTGGGCGTCCTCGACGATGCTCGGTAGCCCGCCCGGTCAGGGAGCCGGCCTGAGGACCACCTCGGACCCGCCGAGCAGGATCCCCGCGGCGGTGACGCCCCGGTCCCCCTCCACGACTCGGATCGGGAGCTCGGCCGGGCCGATCCAATCCGCGAGGCGCTCCGCGTCGCCCGCCACCTCCACCCACGCGAACCCCTCGGGCTCGGCCGCGTGGGCCGCAGGCGACCGTCCCGGGTAGAGGTCGTCGTCGTCGATCCCCCACTGCATGAAGAACGGCAGCGAGGGATCCTCCATGGCTGCGTCGAGGCCCGCCATCCGCCAGCGGAGCACGGCTCCGTCCGGGCGCTCCCGGGACCAGGACTCGATCTCGAGGCCGAGCCGCCCGGCGATCACATCGAGCTCGTCGGTGCGCAGGCACCAGCCGAGGAACCGCTCGCGGCCACCCAGGTAGTCGAGGACCCACCGCCCGAAGGGGTGGGCCCGCGCCTCCTCGGGATCGGCCACCGCCAAAACCTCCACGTAGTTCCGGCCGAGCGGAACGATGCGGTTCCCGGTGCCCACGCCGACGTGACGGCCCCCTTCCACCGAGGCGAGCCCCAGCTCCGTCCGGAGCCGGTCCGACGCGGCCGGGAGGTCCGCCACGCCGAGGATCACGTGATCGAGCTCGAGCATCCCGCGGAACCTACCACGGGCGGCCCGAGCCGGGGCGGTCGCGGCTCACCTTCGGACGAGCGGAGGGAGGGCCGGCGGGCGGGCCGGCCCTCCCTCGGCGACCTACTCGACCTGCTGGGCCCCCGACACCTGCGGGGTGCTCGAAAGGAGCTGGAGCTCGGCCGCCCGCACCTCGGTGTCGCGCTCGGGCAGCGGCGTCCCGATCCGGCAGTCGGTCTCGTGCCTCGGGTCGTCGTCCTGGTCTCCCTGGAAAGAGGTCTGGCCCGTGCACTGGTTGTCGACCACGCGGAACAGGACGTGCGTCGCGGTCGTCCTCGGCACGTCGAACGCGCGCAGGATCAGGTGCGGCGCCACCGGCCGGGGGTTGTCCGCCGGGAACGCGTCGTCCTGGCTCGTCAGGATCCTCGTCCATCCCGCGTCGCGGGACGGGTCGCACGTGATGGCCGCCGTCTCCGTGCAGGCATGCAGCTCGAACGCGCGGAGCGCCACGAACCGGTTCTGGCCGGGCACGAGCATCGCGCTGACGTTCGCTCGATCGAACGTCCGCATACCCCCGAGGTCCACGAGGACCTGCCGGCCCTGGACCGGCGCCCCCGTGCTGCCCCAGTTCGTGCCCTCGGTGTCGTCGATCAGATTGGCGTGGTCCGCGCCGTCGCCGGAGGCCGCGGCGCCCTGATGCATCGAGGCGACGTTCGTGGGGAACCGGATCGTGACGTTCCTGGTCTCACCGGCCCTCAGGCCCGAGACCCGGAAGCGCACGTGCCCGTAGCCCTCCGCGTGGGCGGTGAACTCGTACGCGCGGTGCCGACCACCCGGCGTGTCGGGGAGGATGCGCAGCTCGTTCATCCCCGCGGCCGTCCGGGCCGCCGGCGTGACGCGGGCCTCGTAGTGCCCCACGAAGACGTCCGCCTCGATGGGTGCGCCGCCCTCGTCCTTCGCCACCGCGTCGAAGACCAGCGTGGCTTCCTCGTGGAGCGGGGACTCCCAGCTCGGCACCGGTTCGGTGTCCTGGGTTCCGGTCACGCTGGCGTGCTCGCCGAAGCCCCGGCGCGCGAACGCCTGCCAGAGGAGATCCTGGTTCGCGCCGCCGAACCGCAGCATGTCCGCGGCGAGGTAGGCGTCGCGGGCGTCGAGGAATGTGGGCGCCACCGGCATCAGCAGGAACGCGTCGAAGGCGAGCTGGATCCAGCGCCGGTTGCCCGGGCACTGACTCGCCGGGCGCTCGCCGTTCGCGCACTGCTCCTGGAGCTGAGCGCCGCCGCCGCCGTAGCGGGCGACGAACAGCTCGCGGATGTCGAAGTTCGTCGCGCTCCAGATCTCCCCGTCGGCGTGGACCTGCGGGCCCACGATGTCGTATCCGACGGCCGAGAAGTTGAGCGGGTTGACGCGCGGGTACCGGCCCTCCTCGGGGAACGCCCCCGCGGAGGGGAACGACATGTTGTAGTTCCGGATCGCCCGCACGGGGTTCCCGGTCACGTAGGGCCCGACTGCCCACGCCAGGTCACCGCCGGGGAGGTCGCCGTACTCGTTCATGTGCTCCATCGCGATGAAGTCGGACACGCTCTCGCCCATCGCGCCGGCGTGGAACCCCATCCGACGGTTCCCCTTGCCGATCATTCGGTTCTCGATCATGTGCGTGTACTCGTGTCCGATCACCGCCATGTCGTAGTCGCCGTCCACGCAGGGGGCGTAGAAGGCTCCGGGGATCGGCTGCCACAGGAACATCGCGGACTGTGACGGCGTCCCGTCCGGAAGAGTCCGCATGAAGGCGTTGTCCCTGCCGGCGTAAACGGGGGGACCGTGTGACACGGCGCCCGCCTGCACCATCCCGATCAGGGGATCACCCTCCGCGGTCCCCACGCCGAAATTGTGCAGCTGAGCGTTCCACGCGTGCTCGGTGAATCCAAGGTGGTACGCCCAGTTGTGCATCCGGTTGTGGCCCACGAACAGCGCGGTAGTGGCCGCGTCGATGTCGTTCCCGGACCCCACCACGAGCACGTCCGGGTTGCACCGCTCCTCGAACCACTGGTTCGTCCAGGGGAACCTGTACGTGCGGGTGGAGCTCGTGGGCTGGTAGCCGGTGGGTCCAGGGAACAGGAAGTCGAACCAGTTCTCCTGGCTGTGTGCGTAGTTCCCGGTCGTCGTGAAGGTGGGCGTCCCCGTCACGGGGTCCACGTCCCACGGGGTCCCCGGATGGGGCGAACGGTCCTCGGCCTGCACCCGGCACCCCGGCAGGCCTTCCCAGCACCAGAGCTGTCGCGTGTCCGCGCTCGGGTAATTGAAGGGGGGCCGGTTGAGCGGAGTGGTCCGAGGATAGGAGGGGAAGGTCTCCCACTCCGGGTCGTCGGCCGCGTGGTGGACCACGCTCTCGCGGAAGAGGACCTCCCCCGTCTCCGCGTGCACGAAGGTGCGGAACCCTTCATCGACCTCCGGCGACACCACGGTCTCGTAGGCGGGAACGACGCCCCTTCTCGGCATCGGGAAGGCGACCGAGCGGACGAGCTGGGACCCTCCCTCGAGGGCCTCGGCCTCGAACACCCTCCAGCCCGCGCTCGTGCCGGCCCGACGGAGGTCCCCGGTTTCGAGGTCGGCACCCACGTCGGACGCCGCCTCGACCAGCGCCTCTCGCGCCGTGAGCTCTCGCTCGCCCTCGAGGGCGTCCCGCCCCACGAGCGAGGACGAGGCGTGGACGACGTCGAAGCCGCTCCGCGCCGAGCCCTTCACGCCGAGGGTCAGGATGCCGTCCGGCGATACGAGGACCCCGTCGATTCGCTGGCGGAAGACCAGGACCTGGGCGTCGGTCCCCCGGAGCGGGACGGCTGCGTCGAGCTCGAGCGCGTCGGTCCCGTCGAGCCCGAACAGGCCCGCGTTGGTGGCCAGCCAGCCGCGGGCGGCGGTCTCCGCGTCGGCGCCCCGGACGCCACTGGCCAGCGGGCCTCCGTACCGGATCAGCGACTGCGGCGTGCCGAAGCGGTTCCATCGGACGGTCGCCCCGAGGGCCTCGGCGGCGGCGAGCTGGTCGGCCGTCGGCTGCAGGACGGCGGTTCGCGCGTCGAGCGGCTCCGGCTCGCCGCCGCCGAGGCCGTCGATCAGCACGACCGCCGAGGCCTGCGTCGGGACCACGAGCACCACCGCCACCAACCAGGCGACGACACCTCGGCGTCGGCGCCGGGTCGAAGAAGCGGAACGATGGTAGGGCGCCATGGCTCCTCCCTTACGGGTCGAGCGGCGTCCCGGCGCGAGCCCCGCCCTCATATAGCGTGGCACGCGGAGAATGTCCAATCGGCAGGGAGCGCGTCGCTCGTCCCCGCCTTCGGCCCTTGCGAGAAGCGTCCTATCGGGCTGAGGACGTGTCCGGCGTAAGTCCTCGCGTCGACTGGAACGGGTATCCCTGGCAAGAAGGTGCGCAGGAGCTGAGAGACGGCCCCACCCGTGACGATGTGGACGGTCCGGACTGTCAGGGCTTGGTGCGGAGCGAGTGCGGGGCGCTCCACCGGACGTTCCCGCCGGCATCCGCCCCGCCCAGCCGGAACACGTAGGTCGTGCCCCGATCCAGCGGACGGAGGCGCACGGTGTGATGCCTCGTGAGCCCCGGACGCACGGTGGTCCGTCCTCTCGAGCTCCCCTGGGCCCTGACCGACGCGGCGGTCCTCGACGGCTCGTTCGTGGTCCAGCGCAGGATCGCCCCCCGTCGCCCGACCTTGGGTACGCGGACACGGTAGATCAGCGGGCCGTGGACGTCGGGGCTCCCCCGGGCCGCCTGCCTGAGACGCCCGACCACCTCCCGGCGGATCGCGGGGAGCTCCCTCCGGACCTCTTCCCCCGGGCAGGCCGTCCGCCCGTACTCGCGATGCCCGGCGATGTCCCTCGTGCGGACCATCCGCCCTCCCCACGTCGGGTACCTCGACGACCCGAGGGGATCGATCCCGTACCGATCCGAGAGCCAGGCGAGCAGCCGGACCAGGGACCCCCTGGCCTTCAGGGACAGCGGGGCGTTCTCGTAGTTGCCGATGAGGGCGACGCCCACCGTCCCGTCGTTCGCGGCCAGGGCGTGCGCTCCCCGCACGGCGAACCGCCGGTCCCGGTCGGCCCAGGGGCGATCCCTGCGGCGGGTCCCCGGGGGGCCCGAGTACCGGCCCTTGAAGACCCTCCCGTCGGGAGCGATCAGGTAGTGGTACGCGATGTCGGCGAAGCCACGCGACAGCGTGTGCGACCGGTAGATCCGGCGGATCGCCCTCCTCGGGGGCTCCCAGCGCCTGGTCACGGTGTGGTGGACGATGAGCTTGCGCACCGGGAGGAACGCGGGCTTCGCGCGCCGACCCCGGAAGCGGAGACCTTCGTCGGCTCCCCACTCGCTGCGAGGCACGACCCTGGGGGGCGAGAGGAGGGCCCCTCCGCCCGAGCCCATCGCCTCGGTCGGATGGCTCCCCCGCAGATCGGTGGGGGACGGGACGCCGACCACCTCCTCGACGCCGAGGACTGCTCCGAGATCCGGGGAGATGGCGTGAGCCAACGAGGGCAGAAGGACGAGCACGATCGCGAGCACGCACAGCCAACCGACGCGGGTTTTCACGGGATTTCGCCTTTCGAGAGGTTCAGCGGTCGTTACGGCGGGCCAGAGTGTAGCGACGGCGACCTACGACGGCAAGCGTAGGCCGAGGGTTTCTCTCAGGCCAGGTCCCCGGTGAGGTAGCGCTGGAGCGTGGGGGCCACGGCCGCGACGACCGTATCCCGGTCGGCCGAGGCCAGCGGCTCCATCCGCAGGATGTATCGGGCCATGGCCAGCCCCGCGAGGTGGGACCCCACGAGGGTCGCTCGGAGCTCGGCATCCGGAGCCCCCAGGGCCCTCGCCACGCGCCCGATCACCTCCCTCGTCAGGAACTCGCGCAGCATGCGCGCCGCCCGCTCGTTCGTGCTGGCCGACCGCATCAGGGCCACGAACGGGCTTCCTCCCGGCTGGTCGGACACCACCAGGAACAGGCGGAGGATCCGCTCGCCCAGCCCGTCGGGGTCTCCCTCCAGCAGCGAGGGGATCATCTCGGACGGCTGGAAGGGGAGCCGCATCGCCGCGGCGAACAGCTCCTCCTTCGATCCGTGGAAGTGGTACACGAGCGCAGGATCGACGCCGGCCCGGGCCGCGATCCCCCGGATCGTGGCGCCCTCGTAGCCGTGCTCGGCGAAGGCTCCGCGCGCGGCCTCCACGATCGCCTCGCGCGTGCCGCTCTCCCCGGGCCGCCTGCCGGTCCTGACCATCACGCCCCCTCCGAGAGCATGAGGAAGGCCTCCTCGAAGGTGGCCGGGGCCTCGGCCACCTCCGCCTCGATCCCCGCCCCGGCCAGGGATCCGGCCACCTCCTCCACGCGGGCCTCCACGACGCGCAGCGAGCGGCCGACGAGCCCGAGGCGAAGGCCTGCGTCCCGGAGCCTGCCGAACGCGTCCTCCCACCGCTCGGTCCGGACACGGACCACGGTGAGCCCGCCCAGGATCTCCTTAAGGGTCCCCTCGGCCACGACCCGACCCCCGGCGAGCACCACGAGACGGTCGCACTGCTCCGCCTCGCTCATGTAGTGGGTCGTGACCAGCACGCCCACGCCGCGGTCGGCCGCCCCGTGGATGTCGTCCCAGAGGCGGGCCCTCCCCAGCGGACCCACACCCGAGGTCGGCTCGTCCAGGACGAGCAGGTCGGGCTCGTGGCCGACCGCGGCTGCGAACGCAACCCGACGCTGGAGGCCGAGCGGGAGCTCGCCCACCAGCCAGTCCCCCACGCCCGCGACCTCGTCGTGCGTGACGGGGGCCGGGGCGCCGTAGGCCGCCGCCGCGAAGCGCAGGTTCTCATCCACCGTGAGGTCCGGGTAGAGACCCAGGCCCTGGGGCACGTAGCCCACGCGACGCCTGGTTCGCCGGGAGGGAGCCTCGCCGAACAGCCGGACCTCCCCCGAGGTCGGCGGGAGGAGCCCGAGGAGGACCCGGATCAGCGTGGTCTTGCCGGCCCCGTTGGCGCCAACAAGGCCGACGACCTCGCCGCGTCCCAGGTCGAGGCGGGCGTCCGAGACGGCCACGACCTCGCCGAACCGGCGGGTCACGCCTCGAGCCAGCGCCAGCGTCGTCACGGCCGCGCCCTGCTCAGCGCGGCGACCATCACCGCGTCGTCGATGTCGGGCGCCACCCGAAGGGCGCCCCGCGGCGGGTCTCCCTCCCGGATCCACGCTCGCCAGGTCCTCCCCCTCCTCCACGAGGGAACGTCCTCCGGCCGGGTGGGGACCTCCAGGACGACGCCGGGGACCGAGGAGAGCACCTCCTCGGGCGAGCCGGACACGAGCGGTCGGCCCTCGTCGAGGACCAGCACGTGGGTGGCCCGTTCGGCCTCCTCCAGGTAGGCGGTGGAGACGACCACCGCCGCCCCCTCGGCGGCGGCGGCGGCCACCATCGTCCAGAGCTCGACCCGGCTCACGGGGTCCAGGCCCGTCGTGGGCTCGTCCAAGACGAGGAGGTCCGGCCGGTGGACCATGGCCATCGCCACCCCCAGCTTCTGCCGCATCCCTCCGGACAGCTGCGACCCCAGGCGCTCTCGGGCCTCCGCCAGCCCGGTCGTGGCCAGCAGCTCGGCCGCGCGATCGTCGTGCCCCTCCACGCCGTAGGCCCGGGCGGCGAACGCGAGGTTCTCCGCGACGGTGAGGTCCTCGTACACCCCCGAGCCCTGGGAGACGAAGCCCAGGCGCTCGGGCGCCGGACGCCGCACCTCCCCTGCGTCGGCGTCGCGGGCGCCAGCCAGCACCCGCAGAAGGGTCGTCTTCCCCGCCCCGTCCGCGCCCACGACGGCGGCGATCGACCCCGGCCGGGGTTCCAGGGTCACCCCCTCCAGCGCCGGACGATCCCCGTAGCGGGCCGAGATCTCCCAGACGCCCCAGCTCATCGCGCGGCCTCGGGGGCCGGCGCGGGCCGGCGGGCGCCGGCCCGAGCCGGCCCCAGATCCCGTCGAAACCGGAGGACGGCGAGCCCGAACACCACCAGGCCGAGCGCGGCGAGCAACCCCAGGTACGGCCACAAGGCATCGAGCGGGGCGGCACGCAGCATCACGCCCCTCGCGATCTCGATGAAGTAAGTCAGCGGCAGGATGTAGGCGATCCACCGCACGCCCACCGCCATCGACTCGATGGGGAAGATCATCCCTGAGAGGAGGACCTGGGGCAGCAGGAGCATCATCGCCAGCTGGATGGCCTGCCCCTGGTTCTGGCTGACGCTCGACACCAGGATGCCCATGCCCAGCGTCACGAACAGGAACAGCAGGGACCCGATCAGGAACGTCCCGATCGACCCCTCGAACGGGACGTCGAAGAGCAGCACCCCCACCCCCAGGACCAGCACGAGGTCGAAGACCGCCACCACGAAGTAGGGGGAGACCTTGCCCAGGAACACCTCCCAGGGGCGGAAGGGCATCACGGCCAGCTGCTCCAGGGTCCCGGCCTGACGCTCGCGAACGACGCCCAGGCTCGTGATCAGCGTGCCCACGAAGACGAGGATCATCCCGGCGATGGCCGGGATCATGACGGCCGACGTCTCGAGCCCAGGATTGAAGAGCACCTCCACTCGAGGGCGAGGGCCCCCCGGCGGACCGCCGGCTCCCGCCAGGCTCCGCAGCGCCGCCTGGGCGGAGAAGAGCTCGGCCCCGTCCAGCAGGATCTCGGGCTCCGGCCCGACGACCACGGCAGCGGCGGCCCGGCCTTCCCGCAGGCCCTCGACGGCCTCGGCCCGGCCGCCGGGCATCGTCTCCACCACCTCGAACAGCTCGGGGAGACGCCCCCGCGCCGCCTCGGAGCCCTCCCCCACCACGATCGTCGAGACCTCCTCGACGTCGAACCTCGCCGCGAAGCCGAAGACGATCAGCAGCAGCAGCGGCGCCATCACCATCAGCCCCACGGTCCGCCGGTCGCGCCGCAGCTGACGGAACTCCTTGACCGCGATCGCCCACATCCCACCCTCCCTCAGCTCAACGTGCGATGAATTCTACGGTGGTTGAGTTCCTCGGGTCAAGGGGAGGAGGATGCTCAGCCTCAGCTCCGCCGCCGTGTCCTTGTTCCGCTCCAGCCACTCGCGGATCTCGACCTGCCTCCGGACGAAGACCGGGTGCATGCCGTCAGCTTCCCCCGTTCCTGTGAGGCGCGCTCGACTCGGCTCCGCGACCACGAGCGTGTTCCGACTCCATCCGGCCGATGTGACCGGGAGGGCTCAGAGAACTCGGTTGCGGTATCGAGGGGACCTGGGTAGCGTCGTCCCGGTGCCCGAGGTCGACCGCGATCAGGTCCTCGCCTACCGCCTCGCCGCCCACCACCTCACCGAGCGGCTGGGCCCGCGCT
>DASUTW010000034.1:0-2992 GCA_036374395.1 Actinomycetota bacterium | reverse complement strand
ACGGACGGCGATCGACCTGGAGGGGGCTGGAGGCTCGCCCAGTGCCGCAAGACCGGTGCCCGTCGAGGCAACTCCGGCGCGGACCGGACGGACACCAACCTGCTCCGCGAGAGGCCGGGACCCTGCGTCGGGCCCAAGACGGTCCTGCGCCCGAGCACCTCAGAAGAGGCCGGCTCGGAGACGACAGGAGGCCGTATCGGCATGCGCGGGGCGAACCCGGACGCAACGCGGTGCCCGAAGGCTCCGACCCCGGCCCACCCAGGGGGAACCCACGACGGGGGCGCCCGCAGGGGCGGGAAGGAGCGAGCGGTCGCCGCTCGGGATCGAGGCGCAAGGGGGTGATGGGCGCGAGGTGACCCATCACCCCGACTGAGCGCGCCCGGGCAGGGCCCCGGACGCGGCCGAGGGACTCGTCGGCTCGGCAGGCGGCGCATGGGCGGCGCGAGCACGAGGCGGCGGTCCCGCGAAGCCGCAGGTCACGAGGCCGATCCGGGCGCCGTTCGGCCCGAAAGGGGGTGGAGTGTGCCCAGCCTATGTGTGCAACCGAGAGGAAGACCGACCTTCGAACCGAGCTTCGAGAGATCTCATCACAGATGGACGCGCGAGACGTCGCGATCCTCCGCGCGCTCCTGGAGCACAAGATCCTCACCACCAGCCAGCTCTCGATCCTGTTCTTCCGCTCGCTCAGGAGATGCCAGCAGCGGCTGAAGGACCTGACCGATCTCGGCCTCCTCGGGTCGTTCGATCCCAGGCGCGGCTTCGCCGCCGGACGCCTCCCCGATCACCAGTTCCTGACCGAGCTCGGAGCCTCCGTCCTCGCACACAGAGACGGCGTCCCGCGAGGACACCTCCCCTGGGTTCCCGACGAGAGCTACGCGGACAACCGGAACCTCCGCCACCGGATGGGGGTGAACGCGTTCTTCTGCGCCCTGGTCGAGGCCTCGCGCGCCACGGACGGCCACTGCCTGCATCGGTGGGCGCCGGAGCGGAAGGTCCGCACCAGGGCCGGGGAGATCCAGCCCGACGGGTTTGGCCGCTACCTCCATCCGGCAGGGGCCTGCCAGTTCTACCTGGAGTACGACCGGGGGACGGAGGGCCCCGCGGCCCTCACGCGGAAGCTCCGGAGCTATCTGAGGTTTGCGGGGGGATGGGGCGAAAAGGCTTCCTTCCCCAACCTACTCGTGGTGGTCCCAATATCCTCCCGGGAGGAGAACGTGGAGGAGGGGCTGGTGGCGGCCGGCCGAGGATCAGGACGGAAGGCGGACGTGCCGCTCTTCATCGCCAGCGAGCGTCTCCTGGCCTCCCTCGGCGTGCTGGGCGCAGTCTGGCGGCCTCCCGGAGAAGGCGACGAGCGCCTCCGCCTGACCGAGCTCCCCGCCGTCGATGCGAGCCTCTTCGACCGGACCCGGTGCCTGGGGCGGGCCTGGACGGACCCCGGCGCCCGCTCGCGCATATCCCCCCTGTCGGCCGCGCCCCGCTTCCCCACCGGGCATCCCCGAGAGCCATGAAGCGAAGGACCGCCGCCGATCGCCTGCGGGCGCCTCGGCCGCCAGCGCCGCCCGAGAGGCCGCACGCGAGTGGGTCACAGCTCGATGCTAGCCTCAGGCCCCTGGCCAGGGCGCTCCTGGCCCTCGCGGAGGAGCTGCTTCGGAAGGAGGCGGACAGGTGAAGGCGGTCGCGTACCTGCGGGTCTCCACCAAGGAGCAGGCCGAGGAGGGCTACTCGATCGCCGCACAGCAACAGGCTTGCGAACGGTTCGCGACAGAGCGCGGCTGGGATCTAGTCGATGTCTACTCCGACCGCGGGGAGTCGGCCCGTACCTCGGACCGCCCCCAGTTCCAGCTGATGCTGCGGCGGATCACGGAGGACGATGCGGTGCGGTTCCTCATCGTGCACAAGCTCGATCGCCTGGCCCGCAACATCCGGGACTACGCCGAGATCCGGGAGGCCCTGGAGCGGGCCGGGGTGGAGCTCGTCTCGGTCACGGAGGGCCTGGAGGCCACGGCCTCGGGGAGGATGGTGGAGGGAATGCTGGCGGTGGTGGCCGAGTGGTACTCGAACAACCTCTCGGCTGAGATCCGAAAGGGGCAGGCCCAGAAGCTCAGGGAGGGGGGATGGCCCACCGCCGCCCCCATCGGGTACCGCAACGTCCGGGAGGAGCCGGGGGCCGGGCAGCGCCGGGGACGGGCGGTGATCGTCCCCGACGAGCAGGCCCCGCTGGTACGGGAGGCCTTCGAACTCTACGCCGCCGGCGGATGGTCTATCCCCGCGCTGTCCGAGGAGATGGGTCGCCGGGGCCTTCGGAACCGCCGCGGGGGGAAGGTGTCCCGCTCGCGGCTGCACTCCATCCTCCGAAGTCCCGCCTACGTGGGGAAGGTCCCGTGGAAGGGAGCAGTCTACGACGGTACCCACGAGGGCATCGTCCCCCAGGAGACCTTTAAGAGGGTCCAGGAGCTCCTCGATGCCCACGGGAGGGCCAGGGAGCGCCAGAGGCGCCACACCCACTTCCTCAAGGGGCTCCTCCGGTGCGGGGCCTGCGAGGGACGGCTGATCTACAACGTGGTGAAGGGGCGCAACAAGCGGGACTTCCCCTACTTCGCCTGCGCCTCCCACTTCAACGGACAGAAGAAGTGCGGGGAGGGATACGTCCCCGCCGGCGTCCTGGAGCAAGCCGTGGAGGACCTCTACCGGGGGATCAAGCTCCCTCCCCGCTTCCAGGAGCGGCTGGAGGGGATCCTGGAGGACGAGGTGGCCCGGTCGGAGCGCCACCGGGCCCAGGTCACTCGCTTCGCCTCAAGGCGTCTGGATCGGCTCTCGGGCGAGCGGGAGCGCCTGCTCGACCTGTACCTCGGAGGCGACATCGACCGGGAGACCTTCCGGGCCCGGAAGGAGAGGATCGAGGCCGAGACCCGGGAGCTGGAGGCCCGGATGGTCGGCCAGACCACCCAGCTGGCCCAGGCTCGCGAGCTCGTCACGCTCGCCCTGAGGCTCG
>DASUTW010000033.1:0-7992 GCA_036374395.1 Actinomycetota bacterium | reverse complement strand
CCGCCCCTCTCTATGATGCGATCAGCCGAGCGAAGGGGGCGTGGATCGCGAGCCTGCTGGTCCAAGGAGCGATGGCCTGGCGGGGGCCGGAGGAGCCCCTGGTCGAGGACGCCGCCGTGGTCCTCGACGGCTCCCGGATCGTCTACTCGGGCTCGGCTCGACTCGCTCCCGAGGCCGACGAAGAGGTGGTGGGCGACTGGTTCCTGATGCCCGCGGCGGTCGATCACCACGTGCACATCGGGCTGGCGGACCCGCGAGCCGTGCTGGCCGGAGGAGTGACCCAGGTGCGGGATCTGGGCTGGCCACCCGAGGAGGTCTTCCCGCTGGCCGACATCTCCACCGGCACCGACTTCGACGGCCCCGCCATCGCGGCGTGCGGCCCCATCGTGACGGCCGTCGGCGGCTACCCAACGCGTTCGTCGTGGGGCCCGCCGGGGATCGGCGTCGAGGTGAGCGGGCCCGACGAGGCCGCCGCGGCCGTGGCCCGGATCGCCGAGCAGGATCCCGCGGCGATCAAGGTGGCGCTCAACACCGAGGCGGGCCCCTCCCTCGCCGACGCCGAGCTCGTCGCCGTCTGCGAGGCGGCCCACGAGCGCCGGCTCCCCGTCGTGGCCCACGTGCAGGGCCCCGGGACCACCGAGCGGGCGCTGGGCGCCGGGGTGGACGAGCTGGCCCACACGCCGTGGACCGAGCGGCTGTCCGAGGCGGTCGTGAGGGGCCTGGTGCGACGCGGCGTCCGTATCGTGTCGACGCTCGACATCCACTCCTACGGGAAGGTGACCCCCGACCTCCGCTCCGCCGTGGAGAACCTCTTCCGCTTCCACAGCGCCGGAGGGACCGTCCTGTACGGGACGGATCTCGGCAACGGCCCCATCCCGCCGGGGATCGACGTCCGCGAGGCTCAGCACCTGGCGGCCGCCCGGATGGGCGTCGAGGAGATCCTCACGGCGATGACCGCCTGGTCGCTCCACCCGGGGGCCCGCGGGGACCTCGTCGCGCTCGATGGGAACCCCTTCGAGGACCTCGAGGCCCTGGGTCGGGTCCGCCTCGTCGTCCGAGGGGGACGCGTCCGCGCCTGAGCATCCCGCGCGTCGAACGGATGTTCGAGCGCCTCGACGCTGATAGGATGGCACGCATGGGGACCGAGAAGCTGGTCATCCACGGTGCCCGTGAGCACAACCTGAAGAACATCCATCTCGAGCTCCCCAGGAACGAGCTCATCGTGTTCACGGGCCTGTCGGGCTCCGGGAAGTCGTCGCTGGCCTTCGACACGATCTACGCGGAGGGCCAGCGTCGATACGTGGAGTCCCTGTCCGCCTATGCCCGTCAGTTCCTGGGGCAGATGGAGAAGCCCGACGTCGACTTCATCGAGGGGCTCTCGCCGGCGATCTCGATCGATCAGAAGTCGACCTCGAAGAACCCCCGCTCCACCGTGGGCACGATCACCGAGATCTACGACTACCTCCGCGTGCTGTACGCGCGCATCGGGATCCCGCACTGCCCTCGCTGCGGCCGCCCGATCGGTCGCCAGACCACCGATCAGATCGTGGACCAGGTCGCCGCGCTGCCCGAGGGAACGCGCTTCCAGGTGCTGGCCCCGGTGGTCCGGGGACGCAAGGGCGAGTACGAGAAGCTGTTGAAGGACCTGGCCGGCCCGGGGTTCGCCCGGGCGCGCATCGACGGCGAGGTCCGGGACCTCTCCGAGCCGATCCGGCTGGACCGCTACTACAAGCACGACATCGAGGTCGTGGTGGACCGGCTCGTGGCGAAGCAGGGGATCCGCCGACGGCTGGCGGACTCGATCGAGACGGCCCTCGAGCTCTCCGAGGGCCTGGCCGCGATCGCGATCCGCACCGACGGGACGGAGGAGGTCGTGACCTTCTCGCAGTCGTTCGCCTGCACCAGCTGCGGGCTGTCGTTCGACGAGCCCGCGCCGCGGAACTTCTCGTTCAACTCGCCCTACGGGGCGTGTCCGACCTGCGACGGGCTCGGCACGCGGCTCGAGGTCGATGCCGAGCTCGTCGTGCCCGACCCCGACCGGACGCTCGAGGACGGAGCGCTGGCCCCCTGGAACTCCACGCGCCTCGAGTACTGGAACCGGATGCTGGCCTCGGTCTGCGAGGCCCACGGCATCCCCACCGGCGTGCCGTGGCGGAAGCTGACGAAGGAGCAGCGGAAGACGCTGCTGTACGGCTCCGACGACGAGGTGCACATCCGCTACCGCAACCGGTACGGGCGCGTCCGCTCCTACTGGACGACCTACGAGGGCATCATCCCGAACCTCGAGCGGCGCCACGACGAGACCGAGTCGGAGTTCAGCCGCGACCGCATCGAGCAGTACATGCGTGAGGTGCCCTGCAGGACGTGCAGGGGGGCCCGGCTCAAGGCCGAGTCGCTCGCCGTCACGGTGGGGGAGCTCAACATCTCGGAGCTGACGGCGAAGTCGGTGGGGAGGGCCCTGACGTTCCTGCAGGAGCTGGAGAAGGACCTCTCCGACCGCGAGCGGATGATCGCCGAGCGCCTGCTCCGCGAGATCCGGGCCCGCCTGGGCTTCCTGGTGGACGTCGGGCTCGACTACCTGACGCTGGACCGAGCCGCGGCCACGCTGGCCGGGGGAGAGGCGCAGCGGATCCGCCTCGCCACGCAGATCGGCTCGGGCCTCGTGGGGGTGCTCTACATCCTGGACGAGCCCTCGATCGGCCTGCACCAGCGGGACAACCAGCGGCTGATCGACACGCTGATCCGGCTCCGGAACCTGGGCAACACGCTCATCGTCGTGGAGCACGACGAAGCCACGATCCGGACCGCCGACTGGATCGTGGACATCGGCCCGGGGGCCGGGGCGGCCGGCGGCGAGATCGTCTACTCGGGCGAGGTGAAGGGCCTGTTCGACCACCCGGGCTCGCTGACCGGCGAGTACCTCTCGGGCCGGCGCGAGATCCCCGTGCCCGGCGTCCGGCGGTCCGCCTCGGGCTGGCTCGAGGTCAAGGCCGCCGCGGAGCACAACCTGAAGGGGATCGACGTGCGCTTCCCCCTGGGGACGTTCATCTGCGTCACCGGCGTCTCCGGATCCGGGAAGTCCACCCTCGTGGAGGACGTCCTCTCCCGGGCGCTCCAGCTGAAGGTGCAGGGATCGCGGGTCGTCCCCGGCAAGCACCGCCGGCTCGTGGGCTGGGAGCGGGTCGACAAGCTCGTCGTCGTGGACCAGTCGCCGATCGGGCGCACGCCGCGGTCCAACCCCGCCACCTACACCGGGGTCTTCGACCACATCCGGCGGCTCTACGCTCAGGTGCCCGAGGCGCGGATGCGCGGGTACCAGCCCGGCCGGTTCTCGTTCAACGTGCGGGGAGGACGATGCGAGGCCTGCTCGGGCGAGGGCCAGATCAAGATCGAGATGCACTTCCTGCCGGACGTCTACGTGACGTGCGAGCAGTGCAAGGGGCGCCGGTACAACCGGGAGACCCTGGAGGTCCGGTACAAGCATCGGACGATCGCCGAGGTGCTCGATGCGAGCGTGGACGAGGCGCTGGCCTTCTTCCAGAACCAGCCGACGATCGCACGCTACCTGCAGACGCTCTCCGACGTGGGGCTGGGCTACCTGCGGCTGGGGCAGCCCGCCCCCACGCTCTCGGGCGGTGAGGCCCAGCGGGTGAAGCTGGCCTCCGAGCTCCAGCGGAGGTCGACCGGCAGCACCTTCTACATCCTCGACGAGCCGACGACGGGCCTGCACTTCGAGGACGTGCGGAAGCTGCTGGGCGTGGTCGAGCGACTCGTGGCGGCGGGCAACACGGTCGTTGTGATCGAGCACAACCTGGACGTGGTGAAGACGGCCGACTGGCTGATCGACCTGGGCCCCGAGGGAGGCGACGCGGGGGGCGAGATCGTGGCCGAGGGCACCCCCGAGGAGGTCGCGGCGGCGCCCGGATCGCACACCGGCTCCTTCCTTACCGAGGTCCTCCGGCACGAGCGCGCCGCGACCGGATGATCCCCTCTGACACCGCGGTCGCGTTCGTGATACACAATCGCTCGCGATGATCCGAGGCCGTCTTCCGCTGCTCGCTCTCGTCGCCGTGGTGGCCGCTTCCTGCGGACCCGGCGACGTTCGCGTCTCGAGCGTCCCCATCGAGGAGGTGGGCTTCGTCACGCAGGTCGTGGACGTGCAGGGCGAGGCCGGCGCCGGCATCTCGATCGCCGTGGACGCCGAGGGCAGTCCCCACCTCGCGTACCTGGCGTTCGAGCGCGAGCTGGAGGAGGGGGAGCAGCCCCCGCCCCCCGACCCCAACCTCCCGCTCTTCCCGGCGGTCCGGCACGCGCATCAGGCTCAGGGCGTGTGGAGCAGGGGCACCGCGGCGGAGGAGCTCGGCGACCTGACGCAGGACGACGAGACGGCGATCGCGGTGGACGGTGACGGCGCGGAGCACGTCGCGTGGACGGAAGGGGGGCGGCTCCGGTACTCGAGCAACGCCGGCGGCGCCTTCTCCGAGCCCGAGATCGTGGCCCGGGCCGATGAGCTGCACGGGGTCGCGATCGCGGTGGCCGAGGACGGGACGCCCTCGATCTCGTTCTACGATGTGCCGGGGGGGCCCGAGGGTCCCGCCGCGCTCGTGCGCGTGGCCACCCCGGCCGGGGGAGGCTGGGACGTGGAGACCGCGGCCGAGGCCGATCCCAACCAGCCGATGTCCACCGGCATCGGGATCACGCAGGACGGCGCGATCGTGGCGTACGGCTCGGGGCCCACAACGTACGTCGCCCGCGACCTCGGGGATCTGTGGGAGTCCGAGGAGGTCGACGGCGGGGGGCTGGGCGTGGCCCTCGACCTCGACGGCGACGGGAACCCACACGTCAGCTACTACACGAGCGACGGCACCGTGCGCCACGCGCACTCGATCGGCGGGGGCCCGTGGGAGACCTCGGACGTGGGCTCGGCCGGGCAGGGCCCGGGCTCGGACTGGGCCACCTCGATCTCCGTGGACCCCGAGGGCGTCCACTGGGTGGCGTGGCAGACCGCCGAGGGGCTGGGGCTGGCCTCGAACGAGGAGGGCTCGTTCCAGGAGCACGAGCTCCCGGGGACGCAGGGCGGAGCGCGACCACAGGTGGCGACGGGGGCGGAGGGAGCGGTCTTCGTGGCCTGGCACGACACCGAGGACGGGACGGCCAACGTCTCCTCGCGCACCGCGGAGGAGCCGCTGCTCGCCGGGCCGCCCGAGACCGGCGCTCCCCAGCCGGGGCCCACCGGCGACGGCGGCGGGGACGGCGGCGGAGGCCAGGGCGGCCCGCCCCCCTGCGAGCCGAGCGGCACCGAGCTGGCGATCGTGGCGCCGGTGGGCGCGGTGGCCGACGGGTTCGACACCGACTGCCTGGCCGCCCCCGCCGGCGAGGCGTTCACGATCGACTTCGACAACCAGGACACGGGCGTGCCCCACAACGTCTCGATCTACGCGGACGACACGGCCGCCGAGCGGTTCTTCGAGGGCGAGATCATCACGGGCCCCGAGCAGATCACCTACGAGCCCGACCCGATCGACGACGCGGGGGTGTTCTACTTCCACTGCGACGTGCACCCCAACATGAACGGCGCGTTCGTGGTGCAGTAGGCCCGCCCTAGAATGGGCGCGTGACCACGCTCCGCCGCCCCGAGACCTCGACGATCCCCGACGACCCCGGTGCCTACCTGTTCCGGGACGTGGACGGGCGCGTGATCTATGCGGGGAAGGCCAAGTCCCTGCGGAAGCGGCTCGTGACCTACTGGGCGAAGCCTCAGCACCCCCGCACCCAGGCGATGCTCGACGCCGCCGCAGCCGTGGAGTGGATCGTCGCCTCCGGAGAGGTCGACGCCCTCATGCTCGAGTACAACCTGATCCAACGGCACCGGCCGCGCTTCAACGTTCGCTACCGGGACGACAAGTCGTACCCGTACCTCGCGGTCACGGTGGGGGAGACGTGGCCCCGCGCGTACGTCATGCGGGGCAAGCGCCGGAAGGGCGTGCGGCGCTTCGGTCCCTACGGGCACGCCTACGCGATCCGCGACACGCTCGACTCGCTGACCCGCGTCTTCCCCGTCCGCACCTGCTCCAACGGGTTCTTCGATCAGCGGCGGCGCGCTCGACGGCCGTGCATCTACTACGACATCGGCCGGTGCCTCGGGCCCTGCGTCCCCGAGCGGACCGGCGTCACCGAGGAGGGCTACCGGGCCGAGGTCGAGGCCCTGATGGACTTCCTGGACGGGGACCACCGGCCCGTCCTCGATCGGCTCGACGAGGAGATGCGGAGCGCGGCCGAGCGCCAGGAGTTCGAGGCCGCTGCCAGGTTCCGCGACCGGATCGCCGCCGCGCGGAGGGCGATGGAGCAGCAGGAGATGGTGCTGGGCAGGCCCCAGGACCTGGACGTGATCGGGATGGTCGAGGACGACCTCGAGGCGGCGTTCCAGGTGTTCTTCGTGCGCCGGGGGCGGGTGATGGGTCGCCGGGGCTGGGTGGCCGATCGCGTCGAGGACCTCGACACGCCGGCCCTCGTCTCCTCCCTTGTCCGCGAGCTGTACATGGAGCGGGACGAGGTCCCGCCCCGGGTCCTCGTCCCCGCCTGGCCGCTCGACCGCGAGGTGCTGGAGCGGTGGTTGGGGGAGCGGCGCGGCGGCCGGGTGGAGATCACGGTGCCGCAGCGCGGGGAGAAGCGGCGGCTCCAGCAGGTGGTGACCGCGAACGCGAAGGAGGCGTTCGTCCGGCACAAGCTCCAGCGGGCCACCGACTTCGCCTCGAGGTCGAGGGCGCTGGACGAGCTGGGGCGGGCACTAGGGCTCGAGGACGCGCCGCTCCGGATCGAGGCGTACGACATCTCGAACCTCGGGGCCACGGAGAAGGTGGGCTCGATGGTGGTGTTCGAGGACGGCCTGCCCAAGCGCTCCGACTACCGGCGCTTCCGGATCAAGGGGGTGCCCGGCCAGGACGACGTGGCGAGCATGGAGGAGACGCTGCGGCGGCGCTTCGCCCGGTACCTGGAGGAGCGCGAGCGGCCGGCCTCGGAGCGGAAGCGGTTCGCCTACCCCCCCTCGCTCGTGGTGCTGGACGGGGGGCGAGGCCAGCTCGGCGCGGCGGTGCGGGTCCTGAACGAGCTGGGCCTGGAGATCCCCGCGGCGGGCCTGGCCAAGCGCCTGGAGGAGGTGTACCTGCCGGGGAAGCCCGACCCGCTCCGGATCGCGCGGGGCTCGGAGGCCCTGTACCTGCTCCAGCACGTCCGGGACGAGGCGCACCGGTTCGCCCTCGACCTCCACCGGAGGCGGCGCGAGCGCCGGGCCCTCGCCTCGCCCCTCGACGAGGTGCCCGGGATCGGGCCCGCGCGGAAGAAGGCCCTCCTGCGCCGGTTCGGCTCGCTGAAGCGCCTGGCGAAGGCCTCGCCCGACGACATCGCGGAGGTCCCCGGCGTGGGCCCGGCGCTCGCGCAGCAGGTCCACGAAGCCCTCACCAGGAGGTCGGCGTGAGCGGCCGCCGAGCGCGCGCCAGGGAGCGCCGCACCGCGCGCGAGCAGGCGAAGCAGCGAGCGCTCCAGACCGACTTCACGATCATCACCGGGCTGTCGGGCGCCGGACGCTCGGAGGCCGCGAAGTGCCTCGAGGACCTGGGCTACTTCGTGGTGGACAACCTGCCGCCGGCCCTGATCGGCAAGATGGCCGAGCTCGTGGCCCAGTCCGAGGAGCCCCGCCGCGTGGCGATCGTGGCCGACGCCAGGGGCGGCGTGTTCTTCGCCGACCTGGCGAAGGGCCTCGAGGAGCTCCGCGAAGCCGGCACGCCGGCCCGCATCCTCTACCTGGAGGCGGACGACGAGACGCTGGTGATGCGCTTCGCCGCAACCCGCAGGCGTCACCCGCTGGCCCCCGCCGACCGGATGGTGGAGGGGATCCGGAAGGAGCGGGAGCTGATGGAGGCGCTCCGCGAGGAGGCCGATCTCATCATCGACACGACGGGGCTCACGCCCAACGGGCTCCGGGAGCGGATCCGG
>DASUTW010000032.1:0-2057 GCA_036374395.1 Actinomycetota bacterium | reverse complement strand
GAAGATGTTGCCGATGAGGATGAAGACGAAGAGCGCCGTCAGGAACGGGACCCACGTCAGGCCCTCGCGACCGATCACCTGCAGCGCGATCTCCTCGCGGATGAACTGCACGATCGACTCCACGAAGTTCTGCACGCCTCGGGGCACGAGCTGGGGCCGCCTGGCGGCCAGCACGAAGAGGATCACGACGAGGGCCACCGCCAGGAACAGGTAGAGCGTGACGCGGGTGATGTCGAAGTGGATCCCGAACAGGGTGAACTCCCAGAGCGCGGGGGGGTCGAGGATCTCGACGCCCGGGGCCTCGAACGGCTCGGGGGGTCGGTGAGCCTGGGCCAGCAGCCCGGTCACGGGCTCGACTCCTTGAGGCGCAGGGCCTCGCGGGCCGCCACAGCCACCGGGTCGGGCGGGATCTCGAGGGCACCCCCAAGCCCGGCGCGCACGAGCCGGGCCTCGTAGACGAGCAGGGCGAGCGTCGCCGCGATCACCGTCAGACCGAACACGAGAGGCGAGAAGAACGCGGCTCGGTCGAAGGCGACCATCGTTCCGGCGATCAGCCCCATCCGGACGACGAACCCGCCGAGCGCCACCGCCTGCACGGCGGGGATCGAGACCCCAGCAGCCCAGGCCAGGGACAGCCCGTGGGCCGCGAAGTTCAGGACGACCACGACGACCCCGAGCAGCGCCGAGAGGGCGGCGCCGCCCCCTCCCGCCACGAAGACGGCGCCGAAGGCCACGGGCGCAGCGGCCGCTCCCGCGGCCAGCGCCTTCCGCACCATCGCGTGCTCAGGTCTCGCGATCTTCTCTTCCATACCGGATGTAGACGAGGTAGATCCCTCCGCCCATGCCGACCACCATCCCGATCGGGAGGAACAGCCACCGGAACCCCAGCCACAGGTCGAGCAGGTAGCCGATCCCGCCCCAGGCGACCATCCCCGCGATCAGCGTGGTGGTGACCGCCCAGGCCTCCCCGAATCCGCTCCAGGGGTTGTCCGCCATGGGCCGAGAGAGTATATCGGTCGCGCTTCGGCAGCGTCAAACCTCGGGGGGACTCGTTTCCGCAGGTCAGAGCGTATATGGACCGTCCTGCGCCCAACTTTGTGAAAACTTTCACGAAGTCGCGCGGTCCCCGGCCCGGCCCCGCGCGCCTACGCGGGGCCCCTGCGGTACCCTTCCGCTTGCGCCGGTTCGTACAAACGGAGGCCGCCCTTCCCCACGACAGGTACGGGCGCGGCGGGAGGCGCGGCCGTACGCTGTCCGGGGGTGAGGGGTGACGGAGCTCGACGTCCGGCTGGTCGACGTGGTCAAGTCCTTCGGGGACGTCGTCGCGGTGGACCACGTGGACCTCGAGGTGCGACGGGGGGACTTCTTCAGCCTCCTGGGTCCGTCGGGATGCGGCAAGACCACCACGCTGCGGATGCTGGGCGGGTTCGAGCAGCCGGATCACGGACGGATCGAGCTGCGCGGCCTGGACGTGGCCGGGGTCCCGCCGCACAAGCGTGACGTCAACACCGTCTTCCAGTCCTATGCCCTCTTCCCCCACCTCGACGTCTTCGAGAACGTGGCCTACGGGCTGCGCCGGAAGCGAACCCCGAGGGAGGAGGTCGGGCGCCGCGTGGCCCAGATGCTCGAGCTCGTGGACCTGCCCGGGTTCGAGCCGCGGCGCCCGGGGCAGCTCTCCGGGGGCCAGGCCCAACGGGTGGCGCTGGCCCGGGCCCTCGTGAACCATCCCCAGGTGCTCCTGCTGGACGAGCCCCTGGGGGCACTCGACCTGAAGCTGCGGAAGCAGATGCAGCTCGAGCTGAAACGGATCCAGCACGAGGTCGGGATCACCTTCATCTACGTCACGCACGACCAGGACGAGGCGATGACGATGTCGGACCGCATCGCCGTGATGCGGTCGGGGCGGATCGAGCAGGTCGGCGCCCCCGAGGAGGTCTACGAGCAGCCGGCCACCGAGTTCGTGGCCGGGTTCCTCGGCGCGTCCAACCTGCTCACGGGGACGGTCGAGGCCAGGGACGGCGCGCACGCGGTCGTGGTCCTGACCTCGGGCGAGAAGG
>DASUTW010000031.1:0-2823 GCA_036374395.1 Actinomycetota bacterium | reverse complement strand
CGCTCCGGGGTCATGGCCCCGCCTGGCCTACTCCTCGTCGTCCTCGGGCTCCGAGAGCTCGTCGACGATGTCGACGGTCGCCCGGACGCCCTCGCGGGTCCCGACCGCCCGGACGAGCTGGCGGAGGGCCCGCGCCACGCGACCGTTCTTCCCGATGACCTTCCCCATGTCGTCGGGGGCCGCCGTTAGCTCGATCACGACGGTGCCGTCGTCCTCCTCGAACTCCTCGGCCTCGACCTTGTCTGGCTCGTCCACGAGGAACTTGGCGACGTACTCCACCACCTCGAGCATCAGTCGGGCTTCTCCTCGCCTTCCTCGGCCTGGGGCTCGGCCTCGGCCTGGGGTTCCTCGGCCTCCTCGGGCTCGGCCTCCACCGCTTCGGCCTCCGCCGGCGCTTCGGCCTCCGCCTCGGCTTCCCCTCCCGGAGCCTCGGCCACCGCTTCCTCGGCCGCGGCCTCCTCGGCCTCCGCGCGAGGCGGTGCTGCCTCCTCGTCGGGAGGCGGCGGGACCGGGGTGCCGGGGCCGCCCTGGAACTTGTCCCAGACGCCGGTCTTCTCCAGCAGGACCCGGACGGGCTGGGTGGGCTGGGCGCCGTTCTGCAACCAGTGCATCGCCCGCTCCTCGTCGATCTCGATGAGCGAGGGATGCTCCAGCGGGTGGTACTTCCCGATGTTCTCGATGAAGCGGCCGTCGCGCGGGCTGCGCGAGTCGGCCACCACCACGCGGAAGAACGGCCGCTTCTTCGCGCCCATCCGCATCAGCCTGATCTTCACCATGCGTACGTCTCCTGATCGGTCGCCCGGACGCGAGGGCACCCCCGCGCGGGTTCATGTCGTAGGCTCAGGATAGCGTTTCGACCTGTGGAGCGACGACCGATGCCGAAGAGGCTTACGTACGCGGACCTCCTGGAGCGGTTCCCGGAGGAGACGAACCAGCGGATCGAGCTCATCGACGGCGAGCTGCTGATGCCTCCGGCGCCGAGCGTCCGCCACCAGGACGTCGTCTTAGAGATCGGCGTGCGACTCCGCCTCGACGCGGAGCGCCGGGGCGGGCTCGTGCTGGCCTCCCCGATGGACGTGCTGCTGACCGAGCACGACGTGGTCCAGCCCGACGTGCTGTACCTCCTGCCGGAGCACGCCGAGGGGGTGGAGCGGCCGCTCACGAGGGTGGACCTCGCCGTCGAGGTGTCCTCGCCAAGCACGCGCCGCACCGACACGGTGAGGAAGCGGGAACTCTACGAGCGCCACGGCGTGCCCGAGTACTGGTTCGTGGACCTAGACGCGGATCGGATCCTCGTCTACCGCCTCGAGGAGGGCCGGTACGGGGAGCCCCAGGTCCTGGAGCCCGACCACGAGCTGACGACGCCGCTGCTGCCCGGGTTCTCCGCCCTGGTCGGAGACCTGCTCACGCGCTGAGCCTCAGCCGAGGCCCTTGGGGAGCTTCATCCCCCCGCCGCCCAGGCCCTTGGCCAAGCCGCCGAGACCGCCGCCGCCGAGGCGCTTCATCATCTTCTTCGTCTCGTCGTACTGCTTCAGCAGCGAGTTCACCTGCGAGACGGTGGTCCCGCTCCCCTTCGCCACACGGGACCGGCGGCTCCCGTTGAGCAGCGCGGGGTTCTGACGCTCCTCCAACGTCATCGAGGAGATGATCGCCTCGGCCCGCACGAGCTCGTTCTCGTCCACCTGGAGATCCTTGAGGCCCGCGCCGCCGGGGACGCCCGGCAGCATCGCCAGCAGGTCCTCGAGCGGCCCGAGCTTCTTCACCTCGCGGAGCTGGGTGAGGAAGTCCTCCAGCGAGAACTGGGCCTTCAGCATCTTCTCGGCCGACTCGCGGGCGGCGTCCTCATCCATCTCGCGCTGGGCCTTCTCCACGAGCGAGACCACGTCGCCCATCCCCAGGATCCGCGAGGCCATCCGGTCGGGGTGGAAGGGCTCGAGGTCCTTCGGGCTCTCCCCCATCCCCGCGAAGAAGATGGGTCGGCCGGTGACCTCGGTGATGGAGAGAGCCGCGCCGCCGCGGGCGTCGCCGTCCACCTTCGTGAGGATGAAGCCGGTGAGGTCGGCGTGCTCCATGAAGGCCTGGGCCTGGCGCACGGCGTCCTGCCCGGTCATCGCATCGGCCGCCATCAGCGAGTGGTGGGGCTTGAGCGTGGCGCGGACGCGGCCCACCTCGCGCATCATCTCCTCGTCCACGTGGAGGCGGCCGGCCGTGTCAACGATGAGGACGTCGTGGGACTCCTTCTTCGCCTGACGCAGGGCGCTCTTGGCCACCTTCACCGGGTCCTTGCCGTCCGAGACGACGGGCACGCCGATCTCCTCCCCCAGCTGGAAGAGCTGCTCGATTGCGGCGGGGCGGGCCAGGTCGGCGGCACAGAGCAGGACGCTCCGGCCCTTGCCCTTGAGGTGCTGGGCCAGCTTGGCGCAGGTCGTCGTCTTCCCCGAGCCCTGGACGCCGGCCATCATGATGACGACGGGGCTCGCATCGGGGAGGACGATGGGCTCGTGCTCGCCCCCCAGCGTGGCCGTCATCTCGTCCTGCACGACCTTCACGACCTGCTGGCCGGGGGTCACGCTCTTCATGACCTCCTCGCCCATCGATCGCTCCCGCACCCGGTCCAGCAGGGAGTCCGCGACCTCCACGGCAACGTCGGCGTCGAGGAGAGCGTCGCGGATGTCGCCCAGAGCCTTGTCCACCTGCTTCGGATGGAGCTTGCCCCGGGAGCGGAGCTTCTTGAAGGTCGCGCCGAGGCGGTCGGTGAGCTGCTCGAACATCGCCCCCAGTGTAGCCGGGGGTCAGGAGGTGAGCCGCTCCACGAGCTCGAGG
>DASUTW010000030.1:0-7219 GCA_036374395.1 Actinomycetota bacterium | reverse complement strand
GGGGCGGCCGGCGAACAGCCCACGCATCGCGGCCGCGGGCTTGAGGAACCCCTCGTTGTTCCAGCGGGTGAGGTGGTGCTCGGCCACGGGGACGAGCTCGCGCATGCACTCCAGGGCGTCGGCCACGAAGGCGTCCTCGGGAACGAGGTGGCGGACGGCGTTCGTGGCGGCGGCCGGGACCCCCGCCTCGTCGGCCAGCCGCAGCAGCGTGCGGACCTCCGCCGCGCTCATCGGCTCCAGGAGGTTCCGCACCTCGACGAAGCACCAGCCCCCGAACGCCTCGCGCCACGGGCGCAGCAGCTCGCGCGCCGCCCCGAGCCTGCCGCGCAAGGCCAACCGTCCCGGCGGCGACCCCGGTCCCAGCAGCGCCACGAGCCCGTCGGCCCGCCTGAGGACCTCGCCCGCCGTCACCGAGGGCTCTCCCCGCTCCCCGGACATGTGGGCGTGCGTGATGAGCCGGCAGAGGTTCGCGTACCCGGCGTCGGTCCGGGCCAGCAGGAGGACCTCGCCCTCGTCGAGGGTGAGCAGGGACCCGAGGATCGGGCGCACGCCGACCCGCTCACAGGCGTCCACGAACCGAGCGGCGCCGTAGAGGGCGTCGCGATCGGTGAGGGCGACGGCCGGCATCCCCAGCTCGGCGGCCGCCGCGGCCAGCGCCTCGGGCAGGAACGCACCGTCCTTCAGCGAGAAGGCGGATCGGCAGTGGAGATGGACGAACCCCATGCGCACCCCGAGGGACTCGAACACACGTTCGGATACCCGATACGGTACGCCCCGGAGGCTGGAGGGGTCAAGCGGGGATCAGGTGCCGGCGAGGCAGCCGCGGACCTCGGCGGGGAGGCCCTCGACCCGGATGTCGGGCTCCCGCGCGCCCCGCACGAAGTCGAAGGGCTCGCCCCGCCACTCCCCCGGGATCCCCTCGAAGGAGCGAGGCTCCAGCCGCTCCCGGTACTCGAAGCCCACCCAGTCCGGCGAGCGGAAGCCCTCCGTGTCGTAGGGCGCCACCGCCGCGATGCCCGGCCCGAACTCCCGCCACTCCACGAGCCAGCGGCCACGGAACCCGGGATCGCTCTTCAGGTGACCCTTGTAGTACCAGCGCCGGACGGTCAGGAGGTACCCCTTGTCGCTGGGCGGGGACTCGGGTCCCTCGAAGTACCGGAAATCTTGGAGCGAGAAGCCGCCGTCCACGCCCATGTGTCGGCGGATGATCCGAAGCCCCTCCAGCACGATGGGATCGTCGCGGAGGGGGCGGTTCCAGCCGTTCACGCAGGTGTCGCCGGCCTCACCCGACTCGGGCTCGAACCCGTCGGGCTCGCGCGGAGGCGGTGGGGTCTCCTCCGCCGTGCTCACCTCGGTCGGCAGGGAGGGCTCCTCCTGCCGGGTATCGGACGCCTGGTCGCCTCCGCACGCGACGAGGATCAGGACCGCCGCGAGCCCCCCGATCCATCGCTTCGACACGCGCGAGACCCCCATCATGTCCGGGAACGCAGGCTAGGATACAGGCTCCGGCACGCAACCCTGGGGGTGGACGACCGTTCGATGGACAGCTTCATCGCGCACCGACGCTTCTCGCGCCGCGACTTCCTGCGGCTCTCGGCCGGCTCGGCGGCGGGGGCCCTCCTCGCCTCCTGCACGTCGGGGGTCCGCCCCACGTTCGGGCAGAACCTGGACGACGTGGACACGCGCTGGCCGATCAAGCGGGTGGTTTACATCATGCTCGAGAACCGCAGCTTCGATCACATGTTCGGCACGTTCCCCGGCGTGAACGGGGTCACGGTGGGGGTGGACCTGGGGCGTGAGCGGCCCCTCACCCCCGCCCCCGAGTGGCTGGCGGGCGACATCCCCCACGACCGCTCGGCCGCGATCAAATGCGTGAACGACGGCCAGATGGACAACTTCGCGCTCGGCGAGCTGGGGCCGTACTTCGCCTACACGCAGTTCTCGGCCCAGAATCTCCCGATCTACTGGAACTGGGCGAAGGACTACGTGCTGTGCGACAACTTCTTCGCCTCGGTGAACGGGCCCTCGTACCCGAACCACCTCTTCTTCGTGGCGGGGACGAACGGCGGCGCGATCGACAACCCCGAGAACATCCGGGTCTTCAAGGACGGCGACAAGTGGATCAAGTCCTGGGGCATCGACGCCTACGGCGACGACGTCTTCGTGCTCGTGGAGGACCCGGACGGCAACGTGACGAAGCACAGCACGACGTTCCACCTCCCCACGATGGGTGAGCAGCTGACCGAGCGGGACATCGACTGGGCGTACTACTCGCCCGAGCCGCACCAGTCCGGGTACATGTGGAACGCGTACGCGGCCATCCCGGACGTCTTCCACACCGAGCTGTGGGACGAGCACATCTGGCCGGTGGACGAGATCCTTGTGGACATCGAGGCGAACGCTCTTCCCCCGGTGACCTGGGTCGTGCCCCGGTTCCAGCTCTCGGACCACCCGCCGTTCAGCACGTGCCACGCGATGAACTGGGTGAACGACATCGTCAGCGGCATCATGCGCAGCGACATGTGGGAGCACACCGCGATCTTCGTCACGTGGGACGAGTGGGGAGGGTTCTACGACCACGTGGTGCCCCCGGTGATCGGCGAGCGGGAGCTGGGGGTGCGCGTCCCGATGTTCGTGATCTCGCCCTACGCGAGGAAGGGGTACGTCGACGACGCGGAGGGCGAGTTCACCTCGCCGCTGAAGTTCATCGCCGACAACTGGGACCTGCCCTATCTGACCGACGCGATCGCGGACACCCACAACTTCGAGCACGTCTTCGACTTCGATCGCCCGCCGCGGAGGCCGACGCCCCAGCCGGCGGCGGGCCACTGCCAGGGGGAGCCTCTCGAGTACATCGGGGACCTGCCCGAGTGGCCGCCCGGGGTCGAGGGCCGATCCCCGGGCGACATCAGGTCGTAGCGTCGGGGTCCAGCGACGTCAGCGCGTCCACGTACTCGGACCCAAGGCCGCGCTCGATCACCTCGTCCCCCGCGCCGACGTCCCTGAGGGCGGCCGCCCACCGGGCCACGGCCGGCCGGCGCGGGTCGCGGACGATCCGGAGGGTCTCCTCGATCGCGCGCGCGTAGCCCTCGGCGGTGGCGTCCTCGCGGTCGAGGCGCTCGGCGTGCTCCCGAGCCCGCTCCCCGATCGCTCGGCGGCGCGCGGGGTGGGCGAGGAGCACGCCGAGCGCCTCGACCAGGGCCTCGGGGTCGGGAGGGCCGGCCGGCACCCGAACCACGGCATCCGGAGGGAGGTCGAGGTACGTGCCGGTGGCGCTCACGACGGTCGGGACGCCCGCCTGCATCGCTCGGACGAGGGTGCCGCTCACCTCTCCTCGGTGGGGATGGCGGAGGTTGACGACGACGTCGCATGCTCGCAGCCACGCGCCGAAGACTGCGTCCGAGACGTCCTGGTCCACGAGGACGCGATCCCCCAGGCCGCTCCGGCCCACGGCCCCCGCGACGTCGAACCCGGGGATCCGTCGGCCCACGATCGCCAGGACCGCGGGCTGCCCGAGCCGGGCCACGGCGTCGAGCACCGCCTCGATCCCCTTCGCGGCGCCGATGTCTCCGAGGACGCCCACGACGGCACCCCGCCCGGCCAGGCGGCGGCGAACGCGGCGGTCGGCTCGCGCAGCGCGCGGCCCCGACGGCTCCGGCACCGGCGGATGTGGGACCACGTGGACGGGCGTGCGGCAGCCGAAGGCCTCCAGGTACCGCGCGCCGAAGGGCGCGTGGACGATCACGCCGCGGGCCCTGCGGACGAGGTGGGCGGACCAGGCCGTGGCGAGCGGCGGGTCGACGTCGAGGCCGCTCGTCCGCAGGGCCCGCGCCGCCGCGCGAGCCTCGGCCCGAGCCGGTCCGGCCGTGGGATCCGACGCGGCGTCGAGCCCCCGGATGAGGTCGTCCAGCGCGAGGTCGTGGAGCACCACGAGCCCCGGACGACGGATCGCCGCCCCGTAGATGTGGCGGTGGAAGAGCGGGTTGTTCCCCACGTGGTAGACGGCGAGATCGCTCGTCTCGGCCAGCCGCTCGGCCTCCTCGAGCGAGCGCGGCGCGCGCGGCATCAGCTCGAGGCCGATCCCGCGGCGCTCGAGCCGATCGAGCACCGCTCGCGAGTACGCCGCGATCCCGGTCGGCGCGGGCGGCAGCGGCGAGAGGAACGCGACCTTCACGACAGCAGCCGGCGGGCCACCTCGGGCCACGGGGGGACCCGGGCCTCGACCAGGGAGCGGCCGGCCGCCCCCATGCGCGCGGCCGCGTCGCGGCCCTGGTGCAGGGCGTCGATCGCCCCCGCGATGGCCTTGGGCTCGGGCGCCACGACGCGCCCGTCCTCCCCGTCGTGGACCAGCTCGAGCGGGCCGCCGCTGTCCGTGCAGGTCACCAGGGGGCGGCTGGCCGCCATCGCCTCGATCGTCACGTAGCCGTAGTCCTCGTCGTAGGGGCCGTAGAAGACGGCCAGCGCCGTGCGGTAGAGCTCGATCAGCTCCTCGTCCGGGACGGGCCCGGCGAGCTCGACCCGATCCTCGAGCCCCGCCTCCGCGACCCGCCGGCGCAGCGCGTCCTCGCCGGGACCCTTCCCTACGAGGACGAGCCGCGCCCCCGACCGCACGTGCCGCATGGCGTCGATCGCCAGCGACTGGCGCTTCAGGGGCTCGAGCCGGCTGGGCAACAGCACGTGGTCGCCGTGCGGGCCCGGCTCGACCTCGAGCAGCGCCTCGCACAGCGGCGACCGGTGGTAGAGGACGTCGGCCGACAGCCCCACCGAGCGCCGCAGCCGATCCCGGACGTTCGCCGAGTTCGTAAAGATCCGCTTCGCCTCCGCCAGGCCCGCGCGGTCGGCGCGGTGGATCATGTCCCGGACGGCATCGCCGTCCTCGTGGAGGCGGAGGTCCCCGTACTCGGGATGATCCCACAGCTCGTAGGCCGTCCGGTGCTGGTGGATCAGCCAGACCACCTTCCGCTCGTGAGCCACGAGGTAGGCCGGGAACTTCAGGGCAATCACCATGTCGATCCGCTGGCCGTTCGCCTCGGACAGGTCCACGCTCCGCCACGAGGCCATCTGGTGGACGATCTCGGACGGCGGGTACCACTTGAAGGGCATCGTCACGACGTCGACGTCGTGGCCGTCGGCGCGGAGGGCGGCCACGAGCCCCTCCATGTGCATCTCGGCGCCGCCCCTCGTGAACGGCGTCTGCGGGTGGCAGACGGCGATCCTCACGGGGCCTCCCCCTCCTCGGGGAGCCGCTCCTCGATCCGACGGAGCTCGGCCTCGACCCGCCCCAGATGGTCGAGGAGCTCGAGCGAGATCGCGGCCAGCTCGGCCGCGACGCGGTCGTGGCGTCGCGTCAGGGGACGGTTGAGGCGGTACAGGAACCGCTTCACCCCCAGCCGCCACCGGGAGCCGCCGGAGAAGGACGGGTCCGCCGGGAACGGCCGGGCCAGGTCCGCCTGAAGCGAATCGGCGAGCCTCTCGATCCGGGCGCGGAGCTCCCGCGTGGGGCCGGCGGCCGGGGGCTCGTCCCCCCAGTAGAGCTCTCGACGAAGGGCGTCCCTCGCTCGCTCGGTCATCGGGGGCACCTTACCAGTAGCATCGTTGCCGTTCTGCTCAAGATGGTGTTCCCTGTCGTCCGTATGTCTCCGGCACGAGCGCTCCTCGTCGCGCTGTCGCTGGTCGCCGCCGCGTGCTCCGCGGGGGCGCCGGCGGCGAGGCGCAGCCCCGAGCCGAGCGGCGGATCCCCCTCCGTCGCCCCCATCCCCTCGACGCGGATGGAGGAGGTGGCGTGCGGCCTCCCGGCGCCGTGGATCCTGCGGATCGCCCGGGGCTACCACCCCGAGCGGAGCGCGGAGCTGCAGATCCTCCCCCGGGAGCCGAACTTCGTGGGGGCGGGCCTCCCCCACGTCGGGCCGTGGACGTACACCTCGCACGTGCCGATGTTCTGGTACGGCCCCGGCCACGTCGAGCCACAGGGCCGCGTCCGGCGCGCGGCCACCCTGGCGGACATCGCCCCCACGCACGCCCAGATGCTCGGGCTCGACTTCCCCACGCCGGACGGCAAGCCCCTCACCGAGGCCCTGGTCGAGGATCCCGGCGGGCCGCCCAAGCTGATCGTCACCGTGATCTGGGACGGCGCGGGCCGCTCCCTCCTGGACGAGTGGCGGGGTCGCTGGCCGAACCTCCGCCGCCTGATCCCGGAGGGGGCCTGGTACGAGGAGGCGTTCGCCGGGTCCTCTCCCACGAGCTCCGCCCAGGGCCACGGGATCATCGGGACCGGGACGTTCCCTCGGACCCACGGCCTCGTCGGCCACAGCATCCGGATCGGGGACCGCATCGTCCCGCCGTGGCGCACCGGCCCCGACCTCCTGCTCCGACCCTCGCTCGCCGACCTCTGGATGCAGGAGACCGGGGGACGGGCCAAGGCCGGCCTGCTGGGCACGGTCGGCATCCAGCTCGGGATGCTCGGGCACGGTTCGGCCTGGGAGGGCAACCCGAAGCCGCTCGTGGTCCTCCGCGAGGCGCCGAACGCGGAGACGCTGGGGGCGGAGGGCACCCGCTGGAACCTGCCGGAGCACCTCCTCGAGTTCTACCGCTTCCCCGGGTACGCGAACGACCTCCCCGAGCTGGCCGGTTACTTCCCCGACATTGACCGGCGGGACGGGCAGGCCGACGGCACCTGGCGGGGCCACGCCCTCGACGACGAGGTGATCCAGGGCGGCTTCCAGACGCCCGCGAGGATCCCCTACCAGACCCGCCTGCTCGAGGAGGTCATCGAGCGCGAAGGGTTCGGGGAGGACGACGTCACCGACCTGCTCTTCGTGAACTACAAGCTGATCGACCAGCTGGGCCACATCTTCACGATGAACAGCGAGGAGATGGGCGACGCGGTCGAGGTGCAGGACGAGCACCTCCCTGTCCTGATCGACATTCTGAACCGTCTCGTGGGCGAGGACGAGTGGGCCATGGTGATCACCGCGGACCACGGCTCGACCCCGAGCCCTGAGGCGAGCGGAGCGTTCCAGATCTCCGCCACCGAGCTCCACCAGCGCCTCAACGGGGCCTTCGACGGGGACGACGACGACCGCCCCGTGGTCCAGCAGGTGAAGCAGACCGAGATCTTCGTGGACACCGAGGAGCTGGCGGAGCACGGGGGGACGCTCGAGGAGATGGCCGAGTTCGTGATGGACCTGCGGCAGGAGGACACGGCGATCCCCGACGTCTC
>DASUTW010000029.1:0-4673 GCA_036374395.1 Actinomycetota bacterium | reverse complement strand
CGCGCTGCTGCCCGCGAGCCGCGAGCGACTCCTCCGCGCGATCGCGATCGCCGCCGCCGGCTTCCCCCTCGTCCCGCTGACCGTCACCTGGGCCCGCATGGAAGGCGGCGAGATCCAGCTCGTGGAGGCCTTCGACTGGATCCCCACACTGGGCGTCGGCTACCGGGTGGGGGTGGATGGGGTGTCGCTCACGCTGGCCGCCCTGACGGCGCTCCTGTTCGTCGTCTCGCTGATCTTCCCCGAGGACCTCCGCGGGAGGCCCAGTGCGTACTTCGCGCTCTTCCTCTTCCTGGAGACGGCCTCGCTCGGGGTCTTCCTGGCGATGGACCTCTTCCTCTTCTACGTGTTCTGGGACCTGAGCCTGGCCGGGATGTACTTCGTGATCGGGGGATGGGGCCACGGCGATCGCCAGCGGTCGGCGCTGAAGTTCTTCCTCTACACGCTGGCCGGCTCGCTGGCGATGCTGCTGGCGATCCTGGGGCTGTACCTGGCCACCGAGCCTCGGACCTTCGACATGGTGGAGATCGTTCGTCAGCAGCCGGTGGCCGGGACGGGGCTCCGCGCCTCGCTGATCTTCCTCGGGTTCGCGATCGGGTTCGCGATCAAGGCGCCGCTCGTGCCGTTCCACACCTGGCTGCCGCCCGCGCACGTGGACGCGCCGGCCCCCGGCTCGACGATCCTGGCCGGCGTCCTCCTGAAGATGGGGACCTACGGGTTCATCAGGATCCTGATGCCGATGCTCCCGGAGGCCTTCCGCGCGTACGCGCTGGCGCTGGCGATCCTCGGCGTGGTCTCGATCGTCTACGGGGCCCTGGTGACCCTGGCCCAGCGAAACGTCAAGCGGCTGATCGCGTACTCGAGCGTCACCCACATGGGCTACACGATGCTGGGCATCGCGGCCGCGGGCGCGCTCGCCACGGGCGAGGTTGAGGCGCGGTCGCTGGCGCTGACCGGCGCCACGGTGGAGATGGTGGCGCACGGGCTGATCACCGGCGGGCTGTTCCTGATCGCGGGGACGCTGTGGCGGCGGGGCGAGACCTACGACCTCGACGCGCTGGGCGGGCTCGCGTCGCGGGCCGGCCGCGCCACCGCCGCGACCGTCGTCCTGGCCTTCGCCAGCCTGGGGCTCCCGGGCCTGGCCGGGTTCGTGGCCGAGTTCCAGATCTTCGTGGGGACCTTCTCCGTGTACCCGTGGCTGGCGGGGATCGGCCTCCTCGGGGTGATCCTGCTGGCGGCCGCGTTTCTGCGGATGCTCCGCGAGGCGTTCCTGGGGCCTCTCCCCGAGGAGCTCCGGGACTGGACCGACCTCGACGCTCCCGAGACGGTCTCGTTGGCCCCGCTCCTGCTCCTCACCGTGGTCATCGGGATCGCCCCCGCCTGGCTCCTCGACGTGATCGACCGGACGGCCCGCGCGCTGCTCGGAGGC
Source organism: Actinomycetota bacterium (assembly GCA_036374395.1). Lineage (GTDB taxonomy): Bacteria > Actinomycetota > UBA4738 > UBA4738 > CALAEC01 > DASUTW01. The sequence continues at coordinate 3,247 of DASUTW010000029.1, read as the reverse complement.
GGCTAGTGCCGGTCGGGTCGATCGCGCCCGAGCTGATCGTCCTCGGCGGGTCGGTCGGCGTGCTGCTGTGGGCGCTCTTCGCGCCCCGCCGTCTCCAGGCCTCGGGGGCCGCGGTCCTCTCGCTCGCCGTGATCGCGGCCGCTGGGATCGCCGCCTGGCCGATGCTGCGCGGGGGACAGGGAACGACGTTCTTCGGGACCTACGCGGTGGACGACACCGCGGTCTGGGCCAAGCTGCTGATCCTCGGGGTCACGGCCGTGACCGTGCTGCTGTCGTACGAGTGGTTCCGGACCGAGCCCCGCCACGGCGAGTACTACTCCCTCCTTCTGATGTCGGCGCTTGGGGCGATCCTGCTGGCGGGCGCGGCGGACCTGATGGAGGTCCTGCTCGGGGTCCTGCTGGCCTCGGCCACCGGGTACGTGCTGGCCGGTTACCACCGGGCCCACGCGCCCTCGGGCGAGGCCGCGATCAAGTACTTCCTGCTGGGGGCGTTCGCCAACGCCGCGATGGTGTTCGGCGTGGCGCTGCTGTTCGGGCTCGGCGGCTCCACGCTGCTGGGGGTGCTCCGCGACGAGCTCGTCGGCACCTCATCGGTGGGACTCGTCGGCGGCGCCGTGCTCGTCCTGGTCGGCCTGCTGTTCAAGATGGGGGCGGTCCCGGCGCACGCGTGGATGCCCGACGTGGCCGAAGGCTCGCCTGCGCCGGTGGCCGCGTTCGTCACCGTGGCCCCCAAGATCGGGGCGCTGATCGCGGTGGGTCGCCTGATGCTCGCCCTCCCCGAGGACGGCCTCGGCTGGCGGCCCCTGGTCGCCGTCGTGGCCGCCCTCACGATGACCCTGGGGAACCTCACCGCCCTGTGGCAGGACGACGTGCGTCGCCTGCTGGGCTGGTCGGCCGTCTCCCAGTCGGGCTACGGGCTGATGGCGGTGGTGGCGCTGGGGAGGAGCGACCTCGCGGTTCCCTCCCTCCTCTTCTTCCTGGCGGCCTACGCGCTGGCGAACCTGGCGGCGTTCGGCGTCGTGATCGAGCTCCGGGGCCGCACCGACCGCCTCCGGTACGCGGGCCTGGGCCGCACCCACCCGGCTCTCGCCCTGTCGCTCGTCGTGGCGTTCCTCTCGTTCGTGGGGATCCCGCCGCTGGCGGGCTTCACCGCCAAGCTGGCGCTGTTCGGCGCGACGATCGAGGCCGGCTACACGTGGCTGGCCGTGCTGGCGATCCTCAACACGGTCGTGTCCCTCGCGTACTACGCGAGGGTGCTGGCGCCCGCGTACTTCGAGCCGGTCGCCGAACCGCTCCCCGTGCTGGGGCGGTGGGCTCGAACGGCCACACTGGCCACCGCCGCCGGCGTCGTGGTCCTGGGGATCCTGGCCCAGCCGTTCCTGGACGGCTTCTCGCTGGCCGGTCTGTTTCCCGGCTGAACGCCATCGCGATACCCTGCGGTCGTGACCGACCAGCCACCCCGAGCAGAGGCGGGCGGTGTCGAGCTCCCCGAAGGCACCGTCACGGTACTGTTCACCGACGTCGAAGGATCCACCGATCTCCGCACCCGCGAGGGCGACGACGTCGCCCAGGAGCTGCTTCGGGCGCACGAGCATCTCCTCCGCGAGCAGGTCGAGGCGCACGGCGGTCGCGAGGTCGTCTTCATGGGGGACGGGTTCATGATCGCGTTCGGCTCGACGCGGAGCGCCCTGCGGTGCGCCGTGGGCATCCAGCGAGCGTTCGACGAGCACAACCGCGCACACCCCAACCGGCCGATCAGGGTGCGGGCGGGCTTGAACGCCGGCGAGGTGCGGCAGGAGGGCGGGACGCTCTACGGGACCGCCGTGAACGCGGCCGCACGGATCATGGGGAAGGCCGACGGGGGCCAGGTGTTCGTCTCGCAGATCGTGAGGGACCTCACCGCGGGGGTCCGAGACTTCGCCATCGTCGATCGGGGGCTGCACGACCTCAAGGGTTTCCCCGAGCCGTGGCGGCTGTACGAGGTCCGGTGGGAGGAGGAGCCCGCGGACGAGGCCGAGACGGCGGCGCCGGTCCCCTCGACACCGCTCGCCCAGAACGCGATCGAGGGGACCGTTCCGCGATCCGCGTTCGAGCTGGTGGGCCGCCACGCGGAGAGACAGGTGCTGACGGAGGCGCTGGAAGAGGCGGCGGAGGGTCGCGTGAGGATCGTCTCGCTCGAGGGCGAGGCGGGGATCGGCAAGACGAGGCTGATCGAGGTCGCGGCCCGGTCCGCTGCGGAGCGAGGCTTCGGCGTGCTGTCGGCCGGGGGCGACGAGGAGCTCCGCGGGCCCTTCCTTCTGCTGCGGACCCTGCTCAGCTCCACGGCGATGGAGGCGCTCGCCGACCGGTGCCACAGTCGGCAGTCGCTGGAGCGGGCCCGTCGCGTCCTGGCCGGCGAAGGGCATGAGGGGCACGAGGGGCTCACCCCCTCCGAGCAGATGCTCCACGTCTACGATGTCGCGACGGTCGCGCTCCGGGGGATCGCCGCGGAACAGCCCGTGGCCGTCCTGCTCGACGACCTCCAGTGGGCCGACGAGGACTCCCTGAAGCTCGTCCGATACCTCGTTCGCACGTCGGCCGGCCTGCCCATCTTCGTCCTGATGGCGATCCGGTGGGAGGTGGAGCCCACGCAGACCCCGGCCAGCGCCCTGATCGCCGACCTCGAGCGCATGGGCGTGGCGCGCCGGATGACCCTGGAGCGCTTCTCCCGTTCGGAGTCGGAGGACCTGCTGGCGCAGATCCTCGGCGCTCCGGTGAGTCGGGAGGCGGGCGCCACCCTGCACGAGCGGGGGGAGGGTGTGCCCTTCTTCCTGGTGGAGTTCGCTCGCGCCTACCGGGAGGCTCGCCTGCTCCAGCAGGTGCGGGGGCGCTGGGAGATCGGGGGCGACCCCCGCCAGACCGTGCCGACCAGCGTGCAGATCCTCCTGGAGCGACGCCTGGCTCAGCTCCCCGAGGAGACCCGCCGGGTGCTGGGCGATGCCGCGGTGGTCGGCCGCCGGATCCGCCTGGACGATCTGGCGGAGGTCCGCCGCCGAGCGGGCGATGCGGAGGCGACGCCGATCAGCCTCGACGAGCAGCTCACGCCCGCGGTGGCCCACAGCATGCTGGCGGAGCTGCCCGAGGGACCGCACGACTACGCGTTCACCCACGACCAGATCCGCTCGGTGCTCCTCGAGTCCCAGAGCAAGGCGCGGCGCAGGGCGGTCCACGCCGCCCTGCAGGAGATCGTCGCCGAGCGGGCCGGCGT
>DASUTW010000028.1:0-3164 GCA_036374395.1 Actinomycetota bacterium | reverse complement strand
GGCGATCCACTTCTGGCGGATCCGCAAGGACGGCGGGATCTCCGGACCCCTCTAGGAGCGCGGGATGGCCGAGCGAGCTGAAGAGCTCAACAAGGAGACCTTCGAGCGGGTCCGCGACGAGCTGCTCCAGCAGGGCCTGCCCCCGCGCGTCGCCGAGGGGAAGGCCCGGCGCATCGCGATGATCGAGTACAACAAGGAGCACGGCGCCGAGCCCTCCCGGCCTCCGAAGGAGGCCGCCCCCGGCGAGGCGCCGGCCCAGCCCGAGGGCGCCCCCGCGGCCCCGGCGCCCCAGCAGGCGCCCCAGACGCCCGAGTCCGGGGGGGTGGCCGCCCCACCCGCCGCGGCCCTGCGCACCGCGCCCGCCCCCACCGGCAAGCCGCCGGTCCCCAAGCCGGGCGCGCCGGAGAAGCACCGCCTCCTGGCGCTCGTTCCGCCCGAGGGGGTCCAGCGCGTGGACCGCGAGCAGGGCGACCGGATCAACGTCTTCCCCCACCTGCTCCTCGAGGAGCTGCTGGCGCTGATCATCGTGACCGCGGCGCTGATCGTCTTCTCCACGTTCGTGAACGCGCCGCTCCGGGAGCTGGCCAACCAGAACCTGACGCCGAACCCGTCCAAGGCCCCCTGGTACTTCCTGGGTCTGCAGGAGCTGCTGCGGTACTTCCACCCCATGGTGGCCGGCGTGACGATCCCCACGGTCGTGTTCGCGTTCCTGTTCGTCCTCCCCTACGTGGACCGCAACCCCAGCAACAAGCCCGGGGACCGCAAGATGGCGATCGTGCTGTGGACGATCTTCCTCATGTTCTGGACGATCCTGACCATGATCGGCGCGTTCTTCCGAGGGCCGGGGTTCAACTTCGTGTGGCCCTGGGTCGAGGGCATCTTCTTCGAGCTATGAGCAGAGAAACCATCGCCATCATCATCGTCGCGGTCCTGTTCGGGCAGTTCCTGATCCTGCTCGTGGCTTCCCTGATCCGGTCGCGGGCCGCCGCCCGTCGGGCCGAGGAGCGCGAGGCCCCCGCCGAGGAGGCCAAGGAGGAGCGCGCGCCGGCGCCGGTCTCGCGCCGGGACTTCTTCCGGCGCTCGCTGCTGGCTTCGCTGGGCCTGTTCGCCGCGCAGTTCGGCGCCGCCAGCCTGGCCTTCCTCTGGCCGACCCTCCGCGAGGGGTTCGGGGCGGTGATTGACCTCGGCATCAGCGCCGACGAGATCCTGGGCGCGATCCAGGACGACCGCCAGCCCTTCTACTACGGCGCGGGCCGCTTCTATCTCGTGGCCTACGACGCCTCGCAGGACCCCGACGGGATGTACGAGGGCCTGGTGGACGGGGGCCTGATGGCGCTCTACCAGAAGTGCGTGCACCTCGGATGCCGGGTGCCGTTCTGCGAGCAGAGCCAGTGGTTCGAGTGCCCATGCCACGGCTCGAAGTACAACCGGGCCGGCGAGTACCGCGACGGCCCCGCCCCCCGGGGCCTCGATCGCTTCGCCGTCCGGATCGACAACGGCAACGTGACCGTGGACACGAGCTCGATCATCGAGGGCCCGGCCCGGGGTGAGGTGACGATCCAGGCCGAACCCGAGGGCCCGTTCTGCATCAACATCACGGCGGAGGAGTAGGTGGGGGTCGTCGCGCTCTCCGGCCTGGCGATCACCCTCATCGTCCTGGGCGTGCTCGTGGCGCTGGCCTTCGTGGCCGCTCTCGTGTGGCTGGGTCTCCGCGGGCGCCCCGAGCGCGGGCCAGACATCCCGGCGGGGATGCGCCCCGGCCCCCCCGACGAGATGCTGGAGCGGCGCTTCGTGGACCGCTTCCTGGGCTGGTCCTTCCTCTTCGTGATCTTCTTCGCCGTGTGGCTGGCCGGCCTCTGGCTGATGGAGCCCCAGACGAACGCCGACGACGCCGTCACGCTCACCGAGCGCTCCGTGGAGCGGGGGTCGATGTGGTTCGCCATCTCCGATGAGGCGAACCCCACCGGCTTCGGCTGCGCGCGGTGCCACGGCCCGGCCGGGACGGGGGGCCAGGAGATCCCGTTCGGCGACGGGTTCGTGCAGCCGCCTGCCCTCAATGACGTCTGCGGCGGCCCCGAGACGGGCCACCCGCTGATCGAGTCCATCAACGACGTCAGGACGACGATCGAGCAGGGCCGTCCGGGGACGGCGATGCCCTCGTGGAGCATCCGCTACGAGGGCGCCATGAACGACCAGCAGATCGACGACCTCTTGAACTACCTCCTCACGATCCAGGAGCTCCCGGACGGCGCCCAGAACGTGTGCCTGGAACCGCTGGAGGGGGCCGAGGACGGCACCGGCGGGAACGGCGGCGAGGAGGGGGGCGCCTGATGAGCCGCGAGTTCATCGAGGGGGTCCTCATCGTCGTGTCGGGCTTCGTGGTCTTCGGAGGGTCGGTGTGGCTGCTGCTGGCCGCGATCCTGGGCGTGCGAATGGGCTATCTCGTGGCCGCCACCGGCTTCTTCGCCTTCCTCCTGATCCTCTCCGCCCTCTGGACCTTCGGCGCTCCGATCCCCGGCGGAGAGGTCCCCGCCTACCTCGGGCCCAAGGGCGAGCTGCCGCACTGGGTCCCGGTAGGGGCGGGCGTGCAGCTCACCTCCGAGACCTTCCCCGAGATCGAGCGGTTCCCCGGCGGGCCGTGGGACGATCCGGCCGACGACCCGGCCTTCGCCGACGAGGTCGAGCCCGCGACCGGCGCCTTCCAGGAGTTCCTGGCCGAGCGGGCCGCGGAGGAGCTGGGACGGCAGGGCATCGAGGGCGAGGTCGCTCCCGAGGCCTTCGAGGTCGAGCAGCTGCGCTTCGCCACGGCCGAGGACGGCACCGAGCTCGCCGCGGCCCGGGCATTCGCCACCACGGGCGGTCCGGAGGTCGTGGCGCTGGCGTACAAGAACGAGGGTAACGAGCCGCTCCCGTCGTGGCTGTTCCTCGGGGCGTCCGTGATCGGGCTGGCGGTCCACCTGCCGTTCCTGGATCGGGCCGAGCGGAGGCGGAAGGAGTTCCTGACCGGCGGCGACCAGGCCCCGTGGCGGGGCCCTGCCTAGGAGGAGATGGACGTGGACGTGACCACCATCGTGCTGGCGATCGAGGAGGGCGGGCTCTCGTTCATCCTCTTCGCCCTCATGCTCGTGGTGATCTTCGTCGTGTTCCTCATCTCGATGGCGCGC
>DASUTW010000027.1:0-5858 GCA_036374395.1 Actinomycetota bacterium | reverse complement strand
CCCGAGGTGTGCGAGCTGTTCATCGTGGAGGGGGACTCGGCGGCCGGGCCGGCGATCCAGGCCAGGGACCCCGCCTACCAGGCGATCCTCCCCATCCGCGGGAAGATCCTCAACGTGGAGAAGGCCCGCCTCCACAAGATCCTGGAGAACAAGGAGATCCAGGCTCTGATCACGGCGATCGGGACCAGCATCGGGGACGAGTTCGACCCCTCGAGAGCGCGCTACGGGAAGATCGTCGTGCTCACCGACGCCGACGTGGACGGGGCGCACATCCGGACGCTGCTTCTGACCTTCCTCTTCCGTCACATGCGCGAGCTGATCGAGCAGGGGAGCATCTTCATCGCTCAGCCGCCGCTCTACCGGGTGACGGTGGACGGCAAGCCCGAGTACCTCTTCAGCGACCGCGAGCTCGACGACCTGCGCAAGCGGCTGAACGGGAAGAAGGACGTCCCGGTCCTGCGGTTCAAGGGGCTGGGCGAGATGAACCACGAGCAGCTGTGGGAGACCGCGATGGATCCCGATCAGCGGACCCTCCTTCGGGTGACCCTCGAGGACGCCGCGGCCGCCGATCGGATCTTCACGATCCTGATGGGGGAGGACGTAGAGTCGCGCCGAGAGTTCCTCCAGCAGAACGCGAAGGACGCCTTCGTCGACGTCTGAGATGGCGACGACCACCGACCGCATCGAGCCCCGCGACATCGAGGAAGAGCTCCGAAGCTCCTTCCTGGACTACGCGATGTCGGTCATCGTCGGGCGGGCCCTCCCCGACGTCCGCGACGGCCTGAAGCCCGTCCACCGGCGGATCCTCTGGGCCATGCTCGAGGACGGTCTGCGCCCCGACCGTCCGACGCGCAAGTCGGCCACCGTCGTGGGATCCGTGATCGGCCGCTACCACCCCCACGGCGACCAGGCCGTCTACGACGCACTCGTCCGCATGGCACAGGATTTCTCGCTCCGGTATCCGCTTGTGGACGGACAGGGGAACTTCGGCGACATCCAGGGGAATCCCCCCGGGGCGTACCGGTACACGGAGTCGCGCCTCGACCCGCTGGCGATGGAGCTGCTGCGGGACATCGACAAGGAAACCGTCGACTTCCTCCCGAACTTCGACGGGAACCACCAGGAGCCGATCGTGCTTCCGGCGCGGTTCCCTAACCTCCTGGCCAACGGCGCGGCGGGGATCGCCGTGGGCATGGCCACGAACATCCCTCCCCACAACCTGGGCGAGGTGATCGACGCCGTGGTGGCCGCCGTGGACCAGCCCAACATCACGCCGGCCCAGCTGATGAAGCACGTCAAGGGACCGGACTTCCCCACGGGCGGCATGATCATGGGGAGGGACGGGATCAAGGACGCCTACCTCACCGGCCGCGGCTCGCTGAAGATGCGGGGCCGGGTGGTCGTGGAGGAGGACTCCAAGGGCCGCCAGCGCCTCGTGGTCACCGAGGTGCCCTACCAGGTGAACCCGGCCAGGCTGGCGGAGAAGATCCAGGAGCTGGTGAACGCCAAGCGGCTCACCGAGGTGCCCGGCCGCGGCGTGCGCAACGAGACCTCGGGCCGGGGCGGCATGCGGATCGTCGTGGACCTCAACCGCGGCGCCAACCCCCAGATCGTCCTCAATAAGCTCTACAAGCACACGCAGCTCCAGGAGAGCTTCGGCGTGATCATGCTCGCCCTGGTGGACGGGGTCCCCAAGGTCCTGACCCTCGCGGAGATGGTCCGCCACTTCGTCGAGCACCAGCTCGAGGTGCTGACCCGCCGCTCGAAGTACGAGCTCCGGAAGGCCGAGGAGCGGGACCACATCGTGGAGGGGCTCCTGAAGGCCCTCACGAACATCGACGAGGTCATCAAGATCATCCGGGGGGCGAAGGACGCCGACGACGCGCGGGCGAAGCTGATGAAGCGCTTCAAGCTCTCGGAGGTTCAGGCGAACCACATCCTGGACATGCCCCTGCGGCGCCTCACCCGTCTCGAGCGCACCAAGCTCGAGGACGAGCACAAGGAGCTGCAGGCCAAGATCAGGCGCCTCAAGGCCCTCCTGAAGGACCCCAAGAAGATCCGGAAGCTCCTCAAGGACGAGCTCGCCGAGGTCCGCGAGAAGTACGCGGACGAGCGACGGACCGAGATCCGGCGGGATGACGGCGAGATCGACATCGAGGACCTCGTGGCAAGAGAGGACGTGGTCATCACGGTCTCCCGGGCCGGCTACGTGAAGCGGATGCCGGTGACGGCCTACCGGAGGCAGGGTCGGGGCGGGCGCGGCGTGGCCGGAGGGAAGCTGAAGGAGGAGGACCTGGTGGCCCAGGTCTTCACCACCACCACCCGGCACTGGCTCCTGTTCTTCACGAACAGCGGGAAGGTCTACCGGGTGAAGGCCTACGAGGTCCCGGAGCAGTCCCGCACCGCCCGCGGCATCTACGCGGCCAACCTCCCCGGGGTCTCGGTCACGTCCGGCGAGCGGATCGCGGCCGTCCTGGCCATCGAGGACTACGATGCCGCCAGGTACGCGGTCTTCGCCACGAAGAAGGGGATGGTCAAGAAGACCGCGCTCAAGGAGTACGACTCACCGCGGACCGGCCTCGCCGCGATCAAGCTCCGGAAAGGCGACGAGTTGATCCGCGTACGGCTCTCCAGCGGGCGCGACGACGTCGTGATGGTATCCCGGGGGGGGAAGGCGATCCGGTTCAAGGAGAGCGCGGTGCGCGCGATGGGCCGCCAGACCAGCGGCGTGATCGGGATGCGAGTGCCCCCGAAGGACGAGGTCATCACGATGGTGCTGGCCCGGAAGGGCGAGGACCTCGTGACGATCACCGAGTCCGGGCTGGGCAAGCGCACGCCGATCTCCGAGTACCCGGTGAAGGGACGAGGGGGCCAGGGCGTGATCACCCACAAGCTCACGGCGAGGACGGGGAAGCTGGCGGGGGCGTTCTCCTCCACCAAGGACCAGGACGTCTTCGTCATCTCGACCTCCGGGATCGTGATCCGGGTTCCGGGGAAGGACATCCGTCAGACCGGCCGGCCGAGCCAGGGCGTGAGGATCATGCGCTTGGAGCCGAAGCAGAAGGTGGCCGTGGCCGCGCCGGTGATCGAGAGCGAGGAGCAGGAGGCCTGACGTGGGCGCCTGGTTCGCCGCCGGCGCGGCCACGGCCGCCCTGCTCATGGCCCTCGTCCTCCGGACCAGGCTCCCCGCGGCCCTCGGCGTCGCCCTGATGGTGGCCGCCTCCGCGGCCCTGGCCTGGGGCGGCGTTCTCCTCCGGGAGGAACCCTCGGCCCTCGAGGCCGTCCTGGCCACGACCGCGCTCGCGGTCATGGGGCCGCTCCACGTCCGGATCGTACTTGGGCCGTACGGCCCGCCGCGGTGACCCGCTCCTACGAGCTGCTCGAGCACACCGCGGACGTCGGGATCCTGGCCAGGGGCGACACCCGAGAGGAGGCCTTCGCCGCGGCCGGCGAGGGGCTGGCGGAGATCCTCGGCTCGTGGTTCCCGGGCCGGGGCGAGGAGCACGAGGTCCGGATCGAGGGCCCCGACGTGGAGGCCCTCCTCGTCGCCTGGCTGGACGAGCTGCTCTACCTCTCGGAGGCGAGCGACGCGGTCTTCGGCGGGTTCGAGGTGGATCGGGTGGAGGAGACGCGGCTGCTGGCCCGCGTCAGGGTCGCCCCGAGGGCCGGCCGCGCGCTCGAGGGGCAGCACGTGAAGGCGGCCACGTACCACCGCCTCCGCGTGGCCCAGGAGCCCCCCGGGTGGACCGCTCGGGTCTTCCTCGACGTCTGATTCGAAGGAACCAGCCGGGGGGTAGGTAGACTCCGGGTGTCCATGCAGCTGGAACCCCTAAAGCCGTTCGTCTGGCGCGTCCCCATGGGGACGGTCCCGGGCATGCGCGTGCCCGGCATCGTGTTCGCCACCGAGGAGCTGGCCCGCGCCATCGAAGGGGACAACGCGATCGAGCAGGTGGCGAACGTGGCGACCCTGCCCGGGATCGTGGGGGCATCCTTCGCCATGCCCGACATCCACTGGGGCTACGGGTTCCCGATCGGTGGGGTGGCCGCCACCGACCCTGAGCAGGGAGGCGTGATCTCGCCGGGCGGCGTGGGGTTCGACATCGCCTGCGGGGTGCGCCTGCTCCGCTCGGAGCTCACGCTCGCCGACGTCGACGACCTCCGCGGGCTCGTGGCGGCGCTGGGAGATCGGGTGCCCCGAGGGGTGGGGGAGCGGGGACGGATGCGCCTCTCACGAAGCGAGGTGGAGAAGGTGCTGGCCGAAGGCGTCCGCTACCCGCTGTCCCAGGGCATGGGGTGGCAGGAGGACGAGGAGCTGTGCGAGGACTTCGGGGTCCTCGAGGACGCGCTCCCGGACGAGGTCTCCGATCGGGCCATCGAGCGGGGCGCCCCCCAGCTGGGCTCGCTCGGCGCCGGCAACCACTTCCTGGAGGTCCAGATCGTGGACGACATCCTCGACGAGCGCGCCGCGGACGACATGGGCCTCTTCCCCGACCAGGTCTGCGTGATGCTGCACTCGGGCTCCCGGGGCCTGGGCCATCAGGTCTGCACCGACTACCTGAAGCTCGTGGACGCCTCGATGCGGGAGGAGGGGATCGAGGTCCCCGATCGCCAGCTCGCCTGCGTCCCCGTGAAGCACGAGGTGGCCCGCCGCTACCTGGGTGCGATGTACGCGGCGGCGAACTTCGCCCGGGCCAACCGCCACGTCCTGGCCCATCTCGTCCGGGAGACGTTCGAGGCCTTCCTCGGGCGCTCGGCCCGGGAGATGGGCCTCCGCCTCGTGTACGACGTGGCGCACAACCTGGCCAAGATGGAGGAGCACGAGGTGGAGGGGGAGCGCCGGCTCCTGTGCGTGCACCGCAAGGGCGCCACGCGGGCCTTCGGCCCCGGCAGTCTCGAGATCCCCGAGCCCTACCGGGGGATCGGCCAACCGGTGATCATCCCCGGGAGCATGGGGACCGCCTCCTACGTGCTGGTGGGGACCGACGAGCCCACGGCCTTCGCCTCCACATGTCACGGGGCCGGTCGCGCGATGAGCCGGACGCAGGCGAAGAAGCGGATGTCCGGTAGCGAGCTTGTCAAGCAGCTCGAAGGGGAAGGGATCGTCATGGCGGCCTCCAAGCCCCGGCTGCTTGCCGAGGAGGCTCCCTACGCGTACAAAGACGTGAGCCAGGTCGTCGACGCGTGCGAGGGAGCGGGCCTCTCCAGGAAGGTGGCCCGCCTCCGTCCCGTCGGCGTCGTGAAGGGATAGGGATGGCGACGATCCAGCAGACGAGACGGACCTCGCCCGCGCCGGCGGGCGGACCCGCCCCCCGGCGGATCCGGGTGGCGATCAGGCGCGTCAACCCCTGGTCGGTGCTGAAGTTCTCGCTGCTGTTCTACTTCTGCCTGATGCTCGTCTTCGTGATCGGGCTGGCGATCCTCTATATGGTGGTGGACGCCCTGGGCGTCGTGGCCTCGCTTGAGCAGCTCCTGGAGAGCCTGGGGTTCGGAGGCGATGCGGGCTTCGAGGTGAACGGGGGGTTCCTCTTCCGGACGATCTTCCTGATCGGGCTCATCTCCGTCGTGATCTGGTCCGCGCTGACACTCTTCTTCGCGTTCCTCTACAACCTGATCTCGGACCTCGTGGGGGGGATCGAGGTCACGCTCGCGGAGCGCCGCTGACCTGCGTCGTATTGACGCTTTCGAGCGGGCGCAAGTACGCTGAGCCCGGAACCCCGGGGCCTGTAGCTCAGGCGGTTAGAGCGCACCCCTGATAAGGGTGAGGTCGGTGGTTCGAGTCCACCCAGGCCCACGCACGCGAAAGGAGGAACGATGGGCGAGGAGAAGAAGAGCGGGAAGAAGAGGTTCTTCCTCTGGGC
>DASUTW010000026.1:0-12043 GCA_036374395.1 Actinomycetota bacterium | reverse complement strand
GCAGGGCGGTCGAGGCCGCGGGGGCCGAGCCGCTGGCCGGCCCGGTGGACACGCCGTGGGGCGACCGCAACCGCCGCTACCGCGGGCGGGAGGGGCTCCAGCTCACGCTGTTCCAGGCGGGGTGAGGGCCGGTGGCCGAGGGATCAGCCAGATCCCTTGGCCACCGGCCTTCCGCTCAGGAGAAGATCCGCTGGACGGACGGCAGGTCGATGCCGAAGTAGGCCGCAAAGCCCACGAGCTTCTCGGTCTCCTTGTCCGCGATCTTCTCCTTGTGGAAGATGCCGCCCCCGCTGGCCCGCGCCACGGCCAGCTCGTCGATGAAGACGCTGCCGAGGAAGCTCTGGTACTCGTCCGCGGTCAGCTTCTCCTTCAGCGCCGTCTTCACAGGCTCCGGATCGAGGGCCATCCCTTCCTTGATCAGCGCGCTGACGTCGTCCCCGGCGACGGCCACGGCCACCTCCTGGTGCATCGCGTCCTTGTAGGTCCACGTGGGGTTCAGCATGCGCTTCGTGAACTCCCCGATCTCCTGCTCGTCGATGTTGCCGTCGGCGCCCGCGACGACGCCGAAGATCGCGAACGGGAGCGCCATGATCCCCCGCCACTCCTCTTCGGTGAACCGCTCCTTCATGACCCTTCGCCCCCTTCCATCCGCCTCCCAGCGTACGGACGACCCGGGGAGTCCCACAGGGGAGGGGGTCCCTGCTCGGAGGGGCCTATCGGCTCCGTCCCGGGCTAGTTATTGGGGGGCGGCGCAGACCGCCTCCACGTTGTGGCGGTCCGGGTCCCGGACGAACGCGGCGAAGTAGCCGGCGTGGTACTCCGGGAAGAGGCGTGGGGGCTCCACGACCTCCGCGCCGAGGCGCCGCGCCTCCTCGAAGAAGCCACGGACCTGATCCGGGAGCGAGCTCGGAAAGCGATGTGAAGACGGGGGAGGGACGCGCCGGCCTCGGGATCCAGGCCGCAGGGGTCGTCGGGCACGCCCGTTCGTCCCATGGCCGGGTAGAGCCAGACCGCCCCCGGGCCTCCCACGCCGAAGCCCACCGATCCGCCGAGCGTGACGCTCTCCTCGATGCCCAGCGTCCCCAGCAGGTCGCCGTAGAAGGCCCTGCTGCGCTCGACGTCGGAGACCGGGAGGTAGATGTGGTCGATCACGCGCGCTCGGCGACCGGCTCGAGGACGACCACAGGGATCTCTCGGGCGGTCCGCTCCTGGTAGCGGTCGTACTCCGGCCAGATCTCGGTCATGATCCGCCAGAGGCGGAGCTTTTCCTCGGTGTCGGCCGTCCGGGCTCGGGCCACGAACCGGTCGGATCCCACCTGGACGCGGACCTCCGGATGCTCGGACAGGTTGAGGTACCAGGAGGGATGGCTCTCCGCGCCCCCCTTCGAGGCCACCACCAGGTAGCGGTCTCCGTCGCGCCCGTAGATGAGGGCTGTCCGCCGGAGCTTCCCGGACTTCCTGCCGCGCGTGGTCAGCAGCAGGGTGTGCACGCCCGACCAGCGATGGCCCTTGCGGCCGTCGGTCTCCACGTACTCGCGGACGTGCTTGCGGACCCAGCCGCTCGGGCTGTCGAAGACCTCCTCGTCCTCCGGGCCGTCAGCCTCTCCGCCTGCCGGCGCCCGCACCGCCACCTCCGAGAGAGATCAGCACGCCGAGGATGAACCCGAAGTCGTACCAGTTCCCGCTGTTGACGACCTCGTAGACGCTCACCTCGTCCGTGAAGAGGGAGATGATGAACGTGACGGGGAGGATGATCCCGTGCCAGAGGCCCAGGAGGAACCCGGCCGGGTCCTCGCCCGTCCCGGTCGCCGGGTTGGGTCCGGCGGCGCACGACGAGAGGAGCAGCGCCAGAGCTACCAGCACGAGGGTGGCGCCGAGTCCTCGGCGCCTGTGGGTCCGGCGCGGCCTGGTTTCCATCCGGGCGATTCTGACACGAGGCCCGGCCCCGGGCCAGCCGCCATTGCGCCGTCCGCCGGGCTTGCTCCGGCGGGCGGGACCAGCGTGACGGTCACCCCTCGGCCGCTGACCGCGGCGAACCCGGTGTCGGGCCGTGGGACCGGTCTCAGGCCTCCTCGTAGGGGAGCTCCGGCCATCCCAGTCCGGCGGTCGCCACGACGAACGCGTTGATGAGCAGGCCGAGGATGAGCATCGGATGGAAGTACAGGACGAGCAGCCCTGTCGATGCGGCCGTGGATCTCGAGGCATCCCCTGCAACACTTCCACGACGTCGCGCATCTAGGATGGGAGAAGGTACCGGCGCAGAATGGTCGCCAGAGCTTCGGAGGTGGGTCGCGACCGAGTGGGGACGCCTGGGCGAGCTGTACGCGCGCCACTCCTCCGACGCGTACCGATTGGCCTACCTGGTGACGGGAGACCAGCCCCTGGCCGAGGATCTGGTGCAGGAGGCGTTCATCAACGTAGCGGGACGGCTCGTTCACCTTCGTCATCCGGACGCGTTCCATGCCTACCTTCGTCGGACCGTGTTGAACCTCTGCAAGATGCACTTCAGGAGGAGGCAGGTGGAGCGAGCGTATCTGCAGAGGGAGGGGCATCGGATCGAGGAGGGTGACCCGACCCTCGCATCGGATCTGCGGGAGGACCTGTGGTCGGAGCTTCAGCGACTGCCGCACCGCCAACGAGTCGCCGTCGTGCTCCGCTACTACGAGGGTCTCACGGACCATGAGGCGGCCCAGATCCTCGAGTGCCGGCCTGGGACCGTCCGGTCGCTTCTCTCGAGGGCCATGAGCGTTCTCCGCACGCGTGTCAGGACGGGATGAGATGACAGGTCACGAGAACGAGGTCGAGGCGAGCCTCCGGGAGCTGCTTCGGGAGAAGGCGGGCTCGCTCCCCCCACCAAGTGGGCTCTCGCCACCCGCGCTCCGGCGAACGAGGCTGCGCATCGCACGGACCGTCACCGCGGCCGCGCTGGTTCTGGGGCTCTCCGGCCTCGGGGCGGCCGCCGTCCTCGAGCGAGTCACGGGCACGGGTGAGGTGAGGCCGGGCGGAACGTCGTTCGTCCAGGGAGCGACCCTCCGGGTCAGGTTCGACGGAAGCCTCGGCGACCTCGGCTGCTCTCATGACGGACCGGCGAGGGTTTCGGCCCGGGACGAGGTCACCTTCGTGCTGACGAACGACGGACGGGTCGACGTCGTGCTCGACGTTCTCAGGTTCGCCGAGGGCAGGGACTTCGACGATCTCGCGGCGTACGTCGAGGATGCCCAGGAGGATCCGCGGGTGGCTCCCGAGTGGGCCGCCTCACAAGAGGCCTTCCGTTCTTCGCCCGGGCAGCGGGAGTCCTGGACGAGGGCGCTCAGCCCCGGTGACTACGGCGTCGTGTGCTACACGGCGGATCCGCCTCGCCTATGGCTCCTCAGCCCGCTGACCGTGGCCGACTGACCGCGCTCGAGGGCCCCGCTACGGAGCGGGGAGCCCGGGCATCTCTCTATAGCCCACGCGGCCGTGGCCGCACGAACGAGGAGAGCGATGCGCAGACTGCTGCCCGCGGGTATCAGCTTCTCCAACCTCGATCCATCCGTCACCGCCACCTGGAGCGCCACGGGCGCGTTCGAGACTCAGGGACCAGCGTCTTCCTCATCACGGGGGACGTCGCGAATCGCTTGTGGGGCGTCGTGACGTTCCGCGGTCGGGATGGACCCGGCGCCTCCGCCGGGCCCGTGTAGGATCGGGCCGTGGCGAACCAGGTCGACGACCTGTTCGCGGCGGGGAACGAGGCGCTCGCTTCAGGAGACTGGGCCTCGGCGCGGGACTCGTTCCGGTCGGCGCTCGAGCACGGGGAGACGGCCGAGGGGCTGGTTGGGCTCGCCGACGCTCTGTGGTGGCTGGGGGAGATCCAGGACGCGGTGTCCTTCCGGGAGCGTGCCTACGCAGCGTTCCGACGCCGCCCCGACCCCGTGAGCGCCGCACTGGTCGCGGTGCGCCTGTGCGTGGATCATCGGGCGAACTTCGGCAACCCCACGGCCTCCGGCGGATGGCGTTCGCGCGCGGCCCGACTGGTCGAGGAGTTCGAGCTCGAGCCGCTCCGTGGCTGGATCCTCCTCCTCGAGGCATACGACGGCGACGACCCGAGACTGGGGGAGGCCAAGGCCCGGGAGGCACGGGAGCTCGCCGCCGCGTCCGGCGACCTCGATCTGGAGCTCTGCGCGCTGAGCCAGGTCGGAGCCTCCCTCATCGACCAGGGGAAGGTGGAGGAGGGCGTGGTCCTCCTCGATGAGGCGATGGCCGGCTCGCTGGGCGGCGAGGGCGGCAGCCGCGACACCGTCGTGTTCACGAGCTGTCACATGATCGGCTCGTGCACGCGCTGCGCGGAGTTCGAGCGGGCCGTCCACTGGGTGCGAGCCGCCGATCGGTTCACGGAGCGCTTCGGGTGTCCCTTCCTGTTCGCCTTCTGCCGGACCCTCTACGGGAGCGTGCTGTTCGCCACGGGGGACTGGGAGGGGGCGGAGCGGGAGCTCCACACGGCGATCGAGATGTCCCGGGGCTCGCTCTCGGCGCTCCACGGCGGGGCGCTCGCCTCGCTGGCCGAGCTGCGGCTCGCGCAGGGCCGTGTCGAAGAGGCGGAGCGCCTCGTGGCCGACTTCCAGGGACACGCGGTGGCTGCCCCCATCGTCGCGGCGATCCACATGGCTCGGGGGGAGTTCGCTGCGGCCGCCGCGACGATCGAGCGGCGGATCGACGACGTGGGGGAGGATCGGCTGGAGAGCTCGCTGCTGGTGGAGCTGCTCGGGGAGAGCGCGATCGCCCGCGGAGAGACCGCGGAGGCCGAGCGGAGGGCGCGAGCGCTGGCGGAACGCGGCGTGAGCCTGGGCTGCGAGGTGATGGTCGCGAGGGCGGAGCGGCTCCTCGGGCACGCGCTCGCCGCGGGAGGAGACGAGCCCGCGGGCGCCCGCCACCTCACGACGGCGTTGGCCGCGTTCGTGGCCCTGGAGATGCCCTTCGAGACCGCTCGGACGAAGCGCCTGCTGGCGGAGACGATTCGGGACTCGGACCCGGAGGTGGCCGTGGCGGAGGCGCGCGCGGCGCTGGCCGCGTTCGAGGACCTCGGAGCCGGGACGGACGCGGACGCGACGGCGGCGCTGCTCCGGGACCTCGGCGTGAAGGCCGCTCGGGCCGGGCCGAAGGGGCTGGGGGCCCTGACGAAGCGCGAGCAGGAGGTGCTCGGTCTCCTCGCTGAGGGGCTGTCCAATCCCGAGATCGCGGAGCGCCTGTACCTCAGCAGGAAGACCGTGGAGCATCACGTCGCCCGGATCTTGTCCAAGCTGGGCGTGAGGGGCCGGGCCGAGGCCGCCGTCGAGGCGGTGCGACGGCTGGGGGCGGGATCAGCCGAAAACTAGGTGAGCTCGCCGATGCTCGCCGTCCCTCCCGCATGCGACCGTGCCCCTCGTCATGGTTCGTCGAGCGATGGTCCTCGCCTACGGCGCGATCGCCTACGTCGCGTTCCTGGGCGTCTTCATCTCAACGATCGGCTTCCTGGCGAACGTGAGCCCCAAGGGGATCGACGAGGGGGCATCCGGCCCCGCCGGTGGGGCGGTCCTCGTCAACGTTGGTCTCCTGGCGCTTTTCGCCGTCCAGCACAGCGTCATGGCTCGGTCGTGGTTCAAGCGCTGGTGGACGAGGTTCGTCCCGGCGTCGATCGAGCGCAGCACGTTCGTCCTGTCGGCGAGCCTCGTGCTGGCGCTGCTGCTGTGGCAGTGGCGGCCGCTCCCGGCGTCCGTGTGGTCGGTCGGGGAGCCCTGGGCACGCACGGTGCTCTGGGGTCTGTACGGGCTCGGCTGGCTGATCGTCGTCGGGAGCACGTTCCTCATCGATCACTTCGACCTGTTCGGGCTGCGGCAGGTGGTGGCGCGGGCGCGGGAGCGTCCCCTCGAGCCGGTGGGCTTCCGGCAGCCCCTCCTCTATGGGCTGGTGCGCCATCCGATCATGGTCGGCTTCCTGATCGCGTTCTGGTCGGGGCCGGACATGAGCGTGGGGCGGATGCTCTTCGCGCTGCTCGGGACCGGGTACATCCTGATCGGCGTCCGCTTCGAGGAGCGGGATCTGGTCGCCTCCCACGGTGCGGCGTACGAGCGCTACGCGGAACATGTGCCCCGGTTCGTCCCCCGGCTGGGCCCCGGGTCGCCGGCGGGACGACGCGCAGTGGGGGAGCTGCGACGATGAAGGATAATGGATCGATCGTACGGCGGCTCCAGGGGGCCCTGTCCACGCTATTCGGGACTTGCTGTTCCCCTGGCGAGGGATCTTCGCCATCGGGGAGGGCCTGCTCGAGCCGTTCCTCCCGGGGAGGCGCCGGCGCGTAGCATGAAGAACGAAGTACATCGACTGACGCTCCGGAAGGTGGATTGAATGGGAGAGCGGGTGGATGTTGTGGTCGTCGGCGCCGGCCATGCGGGCCTCTCGATCAGCAACGAGCTCTCGCGCTCGGGGGTGGAGCATCTCGTCCTCGAGCGGGCTCGGATCGGTGAGAGCTGGCGCGGACGGTGGGACAGCTTCTGCCTCGTGACGCCCAACTGGTCGGTCCAGCTTCCGGAGCATCCCTACGACGGTGACGACCCCGACGGCTTCATGCTCCGGGACGAGATCGTCGCGTACCTCGAGCGATACGCGGCCGCGGTCGGCGCGCCGATCCGGGATCAGACCGAGGTCGAAAACCTCGACCCTGCGACCGACGGCGGGTTCGCTCTCCGGACCTCCGGAGGGGAGATTCGCGCGAGATCGGTGGTGATCGCCTCCGGCGCGTTCCAGCGGCCACGACGGCCCCGTGGTGCCGACGACCTGCCAGCCGAGATCCCCCAGCTCGACGTGGATGGCTACAGGAACCCCGGAGAGCTCCCCTCGGGTGGAGTGCTCATCGTGGGCAGCGGGCAGACGGGCTGCCAGATCGCGGAGGAGCTGCTGGGGGCGGGCCGGGAGGTCTTCTTGGCCTGCGGCCGCGCGCCGTGGGCCCCCCGTCGCCTCGGCGACCACGACCTGGTCTGGTGGTTGGCGGAGACGGGCTTCCTCGACCAGACGCCCGAGGACGTCGCATGGCCGGCGGCCCGACGTGCCGCCAATGTCATCGGAACGGGTGCAGGAGGCGGGCACGATCTGAATCTGCGGAGGCTCCGCGCGGCCGGCGCGACCCTGCTCGGCCACTTCCTGGGTGCGGAGGGCCGCTGTGCGCGGTTCGCCGACGACCTCGAAGAGAGCGTGGCGTGGGGCGACGACCGCTATCGAGATCTGATGGGCCTCTTCAGCAAACTCGTGGCCGAGCGGGGACTGCCGGACCCGGGATTCGCCGATCCGCCCCCGTTCGAAGGGTCGGCGCCGACGGACCTCGATCTGGGACGGATCGGATCGGTGATCTTCACGGGGGGCTTCCGCCCCGATTACCGGCGGTGGGTGCACGTGCCCGACGCATTCGACGAGGCCGGATTCCCGCTCCACGTCGACGGGGCGAGCTCGGCGGTGGAGGGTCTGTACTTCGTGGGGGTGCACTTCCTGCGGAGGCGGAAATCCTCACTTCTGATCGGGGCAGGGGAGGACGCTGCGGTGGTCGGGAGGCGGATCGCCGCGGTTCTCGGAGCCTCAGCGGACTAGGCTAGGCGACTCGCTCCCACTGACTCGTCCGCTGGCTCGCCCCCAAGCGCAGCAGCATCGTCCCCACGCCCAGGAGGACGCCGACGCCCATGACCAGAGCCCCGATGCGGACGTCGGCCGCGATCTCGAGCGTCAGGAACAGCACGAGGCCGAGGTTGATCGTCCACAGCGCGGCCGGCTCGCCCCAGGCAACGACGTGCCGTCGCTCCCTCGTGCGCGCCGACAGCACGCCCAGGATGAGGTTCGTCATCATGCCGACGAAGCCGGCGTGCACGAATGCGGCCCCGAACCACGAGGGCAGCGAATCGAATTCGCCCCCGGTGCTCACCGCGTACAGGAAGAGCCCGAGGAAGACCAAGAGCCACGCCGTGCCGAAGAAGGCCCACCGGGCGGTCGGGTCCTCCGCGCCCGGCCCGATCGCCAGCGCCCGCCAGGCCACCCGGCCGAGGAAGAGGACGAGACCGAGGAGCAGCAGCAGGCCGAACACGGGGAGGAGCTGGTCGAGGAGGTCGAGCAGGAACCCCAGGGGAACGAGCGTCGCGGCCACGCCCCACGCCAGCCCTTGGGCCAATCCGGGACGCGTCCAGCGCCGGGCCTCGAGGGTGATGGCCCATTCGATGATCGCGGCGGCGACCAGGAACAGGTAGGTGTCCATCATCGCGGCGTGGACGCCCACGCGGTCGGGATCCGCGATCGGCAGGAACTCCCCGATCACCCGTTCTAGGCCGAGCAGGGCGCCCATCGTCGCCCCGATCGCGGCCACGAGCAGCGCCGCCGAGGCCAAGATGTGGACCGTCGTGACGACCTCCTGGTGGCGGAGCTGCCGCAGGACGAAGATCGCGGAGACCCACAGCACGATCACCGCGAGGCTTCCGAAGACGGGAAGCAGGGCCACGAGCGGGCCGTCTCCCCGCGAGAAGCCCAGCCAGAAGTTGGGGATGTAGCCAGCGAAGACCAGCACCGCGGTCCAGACGAGGAGGCCGACCCTTCGCTCGTACTCCCGCGAGACCACCCGGCTGCCCGTGAAGACCCAGATGCCGATCCCGATCGCCGAGAGCGTGATCCATCCGATGCTGCCCGCGTGCAGGTGGATCAGCGCCTGCCACCGTGGGATGCCCCCGGACGTGAGCGCGTTGTCGAACCCGAACCAGATGTTGATGAGGAACAGGAGCGCGGCGCCCGTGAACAAGACACGCAGATGCCCCCACACGGCCTCGCTCCGAACCCGGGTGATGCCCATCGGTCTCAGCTCCCTTCCGTCGGTTGGGCGGAGAACGCGGTCACGGGCTCGGACACGCCCTTGAGGGCCACGGGACCGATCTCGCGGAACGAGGCGGCGGCGTTGCCGGCGGCGTCGACCACCGAGCTCGTCACGAGGACCTCGCTCGGACGCGCGTAGTCCGCCAGGCGGGCCGCCACGTTCACGGTCCTTCCGAAGTAGTCCGCGTCCCGGACGATCAGCGGCCCGGCGGCGATCCCGAGGCGGGCTGGGGGAAGGCCCGATCGCGGGATGCGGTCGATCAGCCGGAGCCCACAGGTCACGGCCGCCCCCGCTTCGGAAAAGTGGAGCATGGCGCCGTCGCCCAGCATCTTCACCAGGCGTCCCTGGCCGCCGCCGATCGTGCGCCTGACCACGTCGAGCATCGATCGGGCGTGCTCGGCCGCCGCGTCGTCCCCGACCCGGTCGGTCATCTGCGTGTAGCCCGAGAGGTCGACGAACGCGATCGCGGGGGGCCTGGGGTTCCGGCGGAACGCGACGCCCGCCTCCTCCAGCGCGAGCTCGAGATGCTCGATCGACGCCTGGACCACGACCTGCTCGATGAACCGGTTCCAGAGGATCCCGATCAGCCGGTCGCCGATGACCTGCGACTCGGGTGCCGGGTCCGACGACGCGTGCAGCAGCTCGTGGTGGGAGAGCCCGGAGGCGAGGAGCGGCGCCTCGACCCCGGTCCTCCACATCTCCCGTCCCGCGTCCGCCATGCGCCTGGTGCTGTCCACCACGATGTGTAGGAACCGGGTGAGCGACGGCTCGTCGAGCCCCAGCTTGATCATGCGGTCGAGGAGGCGGAGGAGCTCCGCATCGTCCTCTCGAACCGGCTCGTCGGCCGCCATACCGAGGGAGATGAGCACCTCGTCGAAGAGGCGCTCGGACATCCGGAGCTCATCGAGGAGCTCCGCGTACGTGGTGGGCAGCATCGCGACGGGCCGCCCGAACACGCGGTCCGCGAACGAGAGCGAGAACCCGTCCCGGCCGCTCCGGCGCCCGATCTGCTCCAGCGGGATGCCGGAGGCCTCGAGCTCCAAGGCCAGTCGGGCCCGCGGGACCAGGGTCTCCTCGAAGGGGGGCTCGGAGGGGAGGATCCGGAGGTCGGCGTGCCGGCTGATCTGCTCGGCCGTCGTCCCCGCCCGCGCGGCCAGCTCCTCCGCCGAGAGCGTCATCGAGAGGTGGTCGCCCCCTCGCTGCCCAGGAGGAGGATCGAAAGGGCGGCGATCCACAGGAACGCGATGGCGATGAAGATGTAGGAGAAAGGAGAGATCAGCCCGAAGGCCAGCACCGCCCCCGACCACGAGAGCCAGCCGGCGAGCGCCCCCGTGCGGATGCCGAGAAGGCCGGCCGCCCCGACAAGGGCGCCCATCGCCACAGGAGCGGCCACTCCCGCAAGCGATCCGTAGACGTCGTAGAGGACCATGGCCGTCGCGGGCGTGACCTCGCCCTCGCCGCCCCGCGCTCCCGCCACCGCGAGGATCGAGAAGGCGATCCCCAAGATGACGGCCGCAGCCACGCCGCCGCCGAACGCGATCGCGGACAGGCGGCCGGTGCCGCCCTCGGCGACCCTGAGATGGCTCCGGACGCTCCCCGAGAACCAGATCAGGAACACGGAGGAGAGCGCTCCTAGATAGGCGCCGATCTGTATGCGCCGCGCGTGCTCCTGGAAGAACGCGGCGATCTCGTCGCCGGAGGGGAGATAGCTGTACTGGCCGATCACGAGGGCCGCCGCCAGGGCCAGCGCCACGAAAGCCAGTCCCGTCGCCGGTGCGATCCGGGTCACGGTCATCGTGCTGCTTCGGTCGAGATCCGTCATCCCTCCTCCTTCCCGGGGCGAGCCAGGACGAGGCCGGCCGTGGCCAGCAGCGTCAGGCCTCCGTAGTACCAAGCGATCGGGGTCCCCTCCGCCACGAGCACCGAGGTGATCGCAGCGGTGATGGCCGGGAGCGTCCACAGCATCCGCCACACGGGCCGGCCCCCCGAACGCATCGACAGGACGCCCGCCAAGGCCATCGTCCCCAGGCCTGCGGCGGCCACCCCCGCCAGGCGGAGGAGCCGTTCGAGGTAGGCGGCCACGGCGGGCCGGTTCGCGAGGAGCTCCTCCCAGGAGATCCCACTGCGCCGGAGGTCGCCCTCATCGGGCACGGTGTTCACGATCAGGTAGGCGCCCGAGAGCAGGAGGGCGGCGGAGACCGCCCCGAAGAGCGCCCGACCGACTCGTTCGCGCGTGATCCCATCTCCGGCGCGCCGCCTCACGCTCCGTCGCATCGTGACCATGGCGGGGTCAGGCTAGGCCCGCGAGGCCTGTCCTCGGAAGCCTGCCTGCTTCAGTTCTCGGGTGAGGTTGTCCCTACCTCGGAACGGTGGCCCACGGGATGTTCGACGCCGTGACCCAGGGATTAGGCTGGTGGCCTCACCCCTCGACGAGGAGGCTTGGGGGCCATGAGAAGGGTGGCGATGTGGGGGCTCGCCGGCATCGGCGCCGTCTGCCTGGTCGTCACTGTGGTCGTAGGGCTCTCGCTGGATCTCCCCCCGGGCGTCGCCGCGTGGATCTTCGTCGGCCCGCTACCGATCCTCGCGATGGGCGCGTTCCTCTACTGGCGCCGCCCGGACCACCGAACCTCCCAGCAGTTCCTCGTGTGGGCCGTCGTGACCTTCTGCCTGGCCATGCCGATCGAAGCCATCACGGTGGCCGTCGCGGAGGACGGCTCCCCGCCCTCGTGGACCTGGCTCGCGGTGCTCGTCTTCATGACGGCCTCGGTCGCGGGGGCCGTGTTGGGGGCGACGCTGATCGGGCTGCTGCCGGACGGGAGGTTCCGGCATCCCTGGGAGCGCCCCATCCTCCTCCCGATGTGGGGCGTGCTCGTCGTGCCGATGCTCGCCTTCCTCACCAACGAGCGCGTGCCGCTCCCCGGCTACGTGTTCCCGGGGATCGAGGAGGCGAGCAGCCCCCTCTTCGTGCCCTCGCTCGCGGCGCTCGGTCCGCTCGCGATCACGCTCAACGCCCTCTACTCCGCGGTGTTCGTGGGGGGCATGGGGCTTCTCGTCGTCCGCTATCGGAAGGGCTCCGCGCGAGAGCGGAGGCAGCTCAGGTGGGTGCTGCTGGCCGCGGCGGTGACCGTCGGCGCGGCGATCTGGCCGTTCCTCCTGGGGGAGCTCGGCGTCCTGCCCGCGGTGACCCAC
>DASUTW010000025.1:0-9850 GCA_036374395.1 Actinomycetota bacterium | reverse complement strand
GCGAGGTCTCATCGAGGAGGTCGACGCGAGCCGTGGCTGACTGGCGGCCGGTAGAGCCCTTCCTCCGTGAGCTGGCGTCGTTCGGTGTCCCGGGCGGTCCCCTCGACCCCTTGACCGTTCCGGACGGCGGGTGGCCCAGGGCACTCAGCGGGCTCGTCAGGGAACGCCTCACCGGCATCGCGGCGGCCGCCTTGAGGGAGGGAGCGCTGAAGCTCTCCGATCAGGAGGAGGCGGAACTCCTCGATCGGCAGGAGGAGGCGATGTGTCACGCGCTGGCCCTGGAGCGGGAGCTGCTGCGGCTGGAGCGCGCCTTCGCGGACGCCGGCGTCGAGCTCATCGTTCTCAAGGGACCGGCCGTCGCCCACACCATCTATCCTGATCCCTCGTGGCGCCCCTTCGGCGACCTGGACGTTCTGGTGCGGACGGCTGATTGGCGACGGGCCTGCTCGCTCCTGCCCGAGCTCGGCTACCGACGACGGTTCCCCGAGCCGCGTCCCGGATTCGTGGAGCGGTTCGGGCACACCGCCGCACACCAAGGGCCGGCGGGCCTCGAGGTCGACCTTCACCGGACGCTGGTGGGGGGGCCGTTCGGCCTCTGGATGGACGCCGAGGAGCTGTTCGACTACACGGAGACGTTCGAGCTGGGGGGCCGCGAGCTCCGGCGGCTCGACGACACCGCGTTGCTGATGAACGCCTTCGTCCACGCGGCCCTCGGGCACCGTCCCCCCCTGCTCCTTCCGCTTCGGGACGTGGCCCAGGCGGCGTCGGATCGGATCGATCGGGCGCGGCTCGCCGACTGGGGCCGGCGCTGGCGGCTGGCGGTCGTCTATCGGTACGCCTCGCAGGTGCTGTCTGAGTCGGTGGGTGTGCGACTGCCCGAGGGACTGGTTCCCCATATGGAGGAGCGGCCGCCGCGCCGCGAGCGCCGGGCGCTGGAGGCGTACACGACGGCCCGACGCGAGCGAGGAGGGAAGTTGCTGGGGTCGCTCCGAGCGATCCGCGGCCTTCGGGCCAAGGCGGCGTACCTGATCGCCCTGCTCTTCCCCAGCCGAGAGTTCCTCCGGAGCCGATCGAGCGGAGACGGCTTCATCTCGTACCGCAGGCGGTGGGCGACGCCGCTCCGCTGGATGTCGCAGGGCCGCTCCGGGGGGCATCGCTCCGACGAGCGGGATGTGACCGCACCGCAGGAGATGGTGAGGAACCCATGACGGACACCCTTCGGAAGCTGATCCACCTCCTTCGGCCGGAGGGCCTGCGCCGATGGGTCGCGGTGGTCGGCCTCGCCGTGGTGGCGAGTGGCCTCGAGGCGGGGGCCGCGATCCTCATCTTCCTGCTGATCGGCCTCATCACGGCACCGGGTGGCTCGATAGAGCTCCCGGTGATCGGCGACGTCACCTCGCGCTTCGACCACATCCCGCGTGAGACGCTGATGTTCTGGGTTGCCGGAGCGGTCATCGTGTTCTTCGTCCTGCGGGGCGCGTTCACGCTCCTCCAGCTCTACGTCCAGAGCAGGATCTCCCAGAACGTCGGGGCTCGCCTCGCGGGGCGGCTGTTCACCGGCTATCTTCGGATGCCGTATCCGTTCCATCTCGAGCGGAGCTCCTCGGAGCTGGTGCGGAACACCGAGGAAACCGTCAGAGCCATCACGCTGGAGGTCCTGGGCCCCATCGTTCGGCTGCTCTCCAGCGCCATCCTCGCGCTGGCCATGCTGGGGGTGCTGATCATCACTGCGCCGCTGACGACCGCCTTGGCGGTGGCGGTGCTGGCGCCGGTGGTGCTGCTGCTGCTGAAGGTGGTCCAGCCCCGCCTCCAGCGGTGGGGCGCGCGGCGCCAGCAGCTCGCGAAGGCCAACCTCTCAGTCGTCCAGCAGGGCTTGCACGGGATCCGCGATGTGAAGCTGCTGGACGCCGTGCCGTTCTTCTCCGACGTCTACCTCAAACAGCGACGGGCCATGGCGCGCGTGACGTACCTGGGACGGGTAGGGATGGAGTTCCCCTCGATCCTCATCGAGACCGTGCTCGTCGTCTTCATCGCGGCCTTCTTCATCGTGTTCCTGGCGCTGGACGGGAGCCTGGGGGAACTTCTCGCCGTCCTGGGGATGTTCGCGTACGTGGCGCTACGGCTGCAGCCGGCGCTCCAGAAGATCACCCAGAGCGTGACCTCGCTACGGTTCGCCAGCCGTGCCGTCGAGCATGCCTACGAGGACATCGTCCTCACCGAGGCGCAGTCGGCCGAGGACGACGGGGACGAGGAGCTGGCCCCGGTCATGCTTCGGCGGGAGCTGTCGCTCGTGGACGTCAGCCTCTGGTTCCCCGGTCGTCCAGAGGCCGCACTCGACGACGTGAATCTCACGATCGCGGCCGGGGAGGCCGTCGGGATCGTCGGGCCCACGGGCGGAGGGAAGAGCACACTCCTGGACGTCATCGCGGGCCTCCTCAGGCCCGTCAGGGGGGAGGTTCTGGTCGACGGCGTGCCGCTGGAGGGCCGGGAGCGCGCCTGGCAGCGGCAGCTCGGCGTCGTCTCTCAGGCGGTGTTCATGATCGACGGCAGCATCCGACAGAACATCGCCCTCGGTGTGGCCGATTCCGAGATCGACCCATCGAGGCTGGAGGCGGCGGTGGAGGTGGCTCAGCTCTCGGAGTTCGTCCGCAGTCTGCCGGATGGCCTAGACACCCTGGTTGGGGAGCGAGGGGTTCGGGTCTCGGGCGGCCAGCGGCAGCGCGTGGCGATCGCCCGAGCCCTTTACCGGGACGCGCCGGTGCTGATCCTCGACGAGGGGACCTCCGCGCTCGACAACCGCACGGAGGCCGCGTTCATGAAGGCGCTGCACCGGTCGAGGGCGGGTCGGACGATCATCATGGTCGCCCACCGGCTCTCGACCGTGCGGGGCTGCGATCGGATCGTCCTGATCGGGGACGGCCGCGTCGTCGACGTCGGCACCTTCGAACAGGTGGCGGCTCGGAACGACGGTCTGGTGCGTGTCGGCCCGGACCCCGCCCACCACGGCCCGCTCGACGGCGGGTCGACGATCCCGCGCTGAACCGCCCGCACTTTCCTGCACAACGACGTGACCGGAACCAACCGCCCAGGGGGCCCGATGGAGATCACCATGAAGCGAGGCGCAGGTAGGTACCAACGGCGACGAAGGTTGATGAGCGCGACGGTGCTCCTCCTCGGGCTCGCCCTGCTGATAACGTCGCTCGCGCCTGCGTCCCAGGCGCAGGCTTCGCACGGGTTGCTCGTCAGCAGCTCGCCCGATCGGTCGGCACCGGGCGCCCTCGACGGGGCGGTGGTCGGCGGCACGATCTATGTCTTCGTGGATCCCGAGTCCGGGATCAAGCAGGTGCGGTTCTGGCTGGACAACACCGCGATGAGCGGGAAGCCGAGGACGACCGAGAAGCGCGCGCCGTGGGACTTCGAGGGGACGGTCACGAGCGATGGGACCGCGAAGCCGTTCGACTCGACCGCGGTCGCCGACGGGCCGCACACCATCAGCGCGGCGATCGACCTCTCGGCCGGCGGGACGACGGTGGTCCACGCGTCCTTCACCGTCCAGAACGCGGACGCTCAGCTCTCGTTCACGCCCGCGTCGGTGGACCTCGCCGTGCAGAGCGGTGGAACCGATTCGACGAGCGTGGAGCTCGCCTCCTCGGGGCCGGACCCGGGATCGTTCCAGGTGTCCGCCGACGCCCCGTGGCTGTCGGCCTCCCCCTCGAGTGGCACCTACCCCGCGACCGTCACCGTGTCGGTGGACGCGAGCGGGCTCGCCGACGGGGCATACAGCGGCAGGGTCACCGCGACCGCGGACGGCCACACCCCAGCGGTCCTGCCCGTGACGCTCACCGTGGGTGATCTGGGCCCCGCGGATCAGATCCATCTCGCCTGGGTCGACGACCCCTCGACGACCATGACGGTGGTGTGGCGGACGCTGGCGCCCGACGCCTCCTCGGTGGTCGAGTACCGGGAGCAGGGTTCCTCCACCTGGCTCCAAGCGACCGGCGGCACCCGGACGTCGGGGACGACGGGGACCCTCCGCGAGGCGACGCTCACCGGTCTCGTCCCCGCCACCACCTACGAGTATCGGGTGGACGGCGGGAGCGAGGGCTGGAGCACCGTGCACACGACTCGGACCGCCCCCGCGCCGGGTCCGGCCGACTTCTCGGCCATCTACTTCGCCGACACCGGGCTGATTGGTCGCGAGGACGGTCTGGCTACGGGCACCGAGCAGGCCATCCAGGAGATGACCGCGCTCGACCCGACCCTGTTCCTCCCCGGGGGCGACTACATCTACTACAACACCGACACGAGGTACGGGTCCCTCGACGACTCGATCGACGCCTGGTTCGCGCAGAACGAGCCCTTCGCCACCCGCGCTCCGATGATGCCGACCTACGGGAACCACGAGGTGCTCCTCGGGGAGAGCTACTCGGCTTGGGCGTCCCGATTCCCGACGCCCCAGGGGTTCGACGGCCGTCGCTTCTACTCGTTCGACGTCGGGGACGTCCACTTCGTGTCGATCCTGGCCGTGGCCGAGACGCAGGGCCTGTCCTCCGCCGCGCTCGACTGGATCCGGCAGGATATCGAGGCGGCGAAGGCGGCGGGGCAGCGCTGGATCGTTCCCTACATGCACGTGCCTCCGTTCTCGGACGGGAAGAACCACTCGTCGAACCTGAACCTACGAGGTCAGCTCGGCCCGCTCTTCGAGCAGCTCGGGGTGCAGGTCGTGTTGACCTCCCACGATCAGTCCTACGAGCGGACGTATCCCCTGACCGACGTACCCGCCACGAACACCCCGACCTCGTCCTCCTTGTCCTGCTACACGATGGCCGACGGCGTGACCTACGTGAAGGTCAGCCCGGCGGGCAAGCTGAGCAACAAGAACGGCGATTTCTCCCAGTTCGCGACGAACCCGCCGCCGCACTGGACGGCGTTCCGCGACAACACGCTGCACCACTTCTCCCGGCTGGAGGTGTCCTCGCAGGGGGTCCTCCGGGTCGAGACGTACGGCTTCACGGGCGACGGGACCCCTCCGACGATGATCGATGCCTTCGAGTACCGGGACGGCGCGTGCCCCGGTGAGCTGAAGACGAGCCCCGGGGCGCTCAACCTGAGCGCGGGGGAGGGTGAGACAGTCACCGCCGCCGTCGACCTCGAGGTCAGCGACGGTTCGACGGCGTCCTTCGACGTCGCGACGGACGCCCCCTGGCTGACGGTCAGCCCGCTGTCCGGATCCACGCCGGCCACCCTGTCGGTCGAGGCGGACGCCTCGAGCCTTGCTCCCGGCACGCACCAGGCAACCCTCACCGCGACGGCCTCCGGGTACGACCCGGTGAGCGTCCCCGTCTCGCTCTCCGTGTCATCGGCGGGCACCGGCTATCAGCTCTTCCGCAGCGGTTCGCCGACTCGCAGCAACCCGACGGTGCTCGAGGGGACGACGCTCCAGGGGGACGCCTACGTGTTCACCGGCCCCGACGATGGGGTCTCCAGGGTCGTGTTCTGGCTCGACGACACGAGCATGACGACCACGCCCTTCAAGAGCGAGAGCCGGGCCCCCTTCGACTTCAACGGCACGGCCGCGGACGACACCGCCTTCCCCTGGGACACGACCACCGTGGCGGACGGCTCACACACGATTACGGCACGGCTCGATCTCTCCAGCGGAACGAGTGAGGTGGTGCACGCGACGTTCACCGTCTCGAATCACGGCCCGCAGCTCCGGTTCCAGCCGGGGACCTTGAGCCTCTCAGGCAGCGAGGGCGACGCCCCCAGCGCGACGGTCGACCTGAGCGTCACCGACGGCTCGGCCGCGAGCTACTCGCTCGGCACCGACAAGCCGTGGCTGACCGCCGAGCCGGCCTCCGGCACCACGCCTCAGGCGATCACGGTCACCGCCGACACGACGGGGCTCGCGCTCGGTACGTACAACGGAACGGTGACGGCCACCGCCTCCGGCCTCGACCCGGTGAGCCTCCCCGTAGCCCTGACGGTCGGGCTGGCAGACACGGGATATCGGTTGCTCGTCAGCCCGTCGCCCGACCGGTCCGGCTTCGCCGATCTGGAAGGCCAGACGCTCCAGGGGAACGCCTACGTGTTCACGGGCCCCGACGACGGGGTCAAGAAGGTGTCCTTCTGGCTGGACAACACGGCCATGACCGGAACCCCGACCAAGGTCGAGAATGGGGCGCCGTACGACTTCGCGGGGACGGCGAAGAACGGCACGGCCCTTCCCTGGGACACCACTGCGGTCAACGATGGGTCCCACACCATCAGCGCGCTGATCGAGCTCTCCGCGGGAGGGAGCGACACCGTCCACGCGAGCTTCGCGGTGGCGAACGATGCGCCGCAGCTTCGGTTCGAGCCGACCAGCCTCAGCCTCTCCGGAGAGCAGGGGGACGCTCCGAACGCGACGGTGCAGCTCGAGGTCACTGACGGCACGCAGACGGCGTACGACGTCACGAGTGACCGACCGTGGCTGACCGCGGCGCCGGCCTCGGGCACGACGCCGTCGGCGATCACCGTGACCGCCGACACGACGGGCCTCGCGGCGGGGACGTACAACGGGACGGTCACCGCGTCGACGGCGGGGTTCGGCAGCGTGGTGCTTCCCGTGACGCTCACCGTGCTCGCACCTGGGACCGGCTACCGGCTGCTCTCCAGCACGACGGCCGACCGCAACACCTTCGCCGACCTCGAGGGCCAGACGCTCCAGGGGAACGCCTACGTGTTCACCGGCCCCGACGACGGCGTCTCGAAGGTGTCGTTCTGGCTCGACGATCCTCAGATGACGGGCACACCGACGAAGGTCGAGAACGGCGCACCATACGATTTCGCGGGCACAGCCCAAGACGGGACCGCCTTCCCCTGGGACACGACGACGGTCCCCGACGGCCAGCACACGATCACGGCACGGTTGGACCTCTCTGCAGGCGGCAGCCAGGTGATCACGTCGACCTTCACGATCGCCAACAACGCGCCGGCCCTCGCGTTCACGACGGACCCGCTGCTCTTCGACGTGCTGGAGGAGGGAGGGAGCGCCGATCCACAGACGTCGGGGCTCATCACGACCGACGGCACAGCGGCCGACTTCATCGTGGACGATGACGCCGACTGGCTCACGGTCACCCCGGTGTCGGGGACGACCCCGGCCACCCTCACCTTCGAGGTTGACACCACGGGACTCCCCGAGGGGAACTATCAGGCCGCCGCGACGGCTACGGCCCCCGGATACGATCCGGCGACCCTGCTCGTGACGCTGGCGATCGGCACCGGCGGCTGCACGCCCCTGCCGTGCGAGGAGATCAAGGTCTCGCTGCCGTACCGGCTGGACTGGGGCGTCGACCACGGAAAGATCCTCGCCGGGAACGGTGTGGGGACCGGGTTCACCTACGTGGATCCGGGCGGGAACGGCTACCTGCCGGAGAAGCTCAGCGTCGACACGGCGCAGGGTGTCTTCCAGATCGCGACGACCTCCGGGGGGGCGGCCGGGACCGAGAACGGCCAGGACAACGCCCTGGGAGTGGGGATCGCGGCGCCGAACCAGGCGTTCATCATCGAGACGGACGTCGTCAACCCGCCGGCGGGCACCGGCAAGTTCGAGCAGGCCGGTCTCTGGTTCGGGAACGACCAGGACAACTACGTGAAGATCATCACCCTGTCCACGACGAACGGGACCGTGATCGAGTACCTGATCGAGGTGGACGGCGCTCGGCCGGTGAGCCCGAAGCGGACCGGCGTCCTCGATCTGAGCTCGTCGACCGCCACGCTGATCCTCCGGGCCAACCCCTTCACCCGGAAGATCGAGGGCTCCTACCGCGTCGACGGTGGGGAGGAGAAGGTGGTGGCCAGCTTCACGGCCCCGCCCGAGTTCTTCAGCTTCGACGCGGCGGGCATCGACCCCCGGATCGGGACGCGCAGCTTCGGCGGGGTCTTCGCCACCCACCGGGGAGGGTCGCCGCTCATGTACACGTTCGACAACTTCTCGGTGGTGGAGGACACGTCGGTGGCCAACCCGACGACGCCCGAGGGATTCTCGTTCGACAAGAGCAGCTTCCCTGTGCCCAACCCCACCTCGATGGTGTGGGGACCGGACGGTCGTCTGTATGTGACCGAGCTCTTCGGGAAGATCCACGCCGTCACCCTCGACGCCAATCAGCAGGTCGTGAGCGACGAGGTCATCACGACGCTGGGGAGCAGACTGACGCTCGGGATCACGGTGGACCCGGACTCGACGGCGAGCAACGTCGTGCTCTGGGTGTCCCACTCGAGCCCATCGGTCAATAACGGGGAGGTCAACTCGAGCACGGTCACACGCCTCTCAGGGTCCGGCTTTACAGCGAGAGAGGACGTGATCACGGGGCTGCCGAGGGCGAAGGCGAATCACGCCATCAACTCGATCCACTTCGGCCCGGACGGGCGCCTGTACATGGCACACGGCGGCAACACGGGAGCGGGGGCGCCCAACCTCGCCAACACCGAGTTCGGCGACCGGCCCGAGCAGCCGCTCTCCGCTGCGCTGCTCGTGGCCGACGTGAAGGCGACGGGGTTCGAGGGGTCGTGCGCCACGCCGCTGGGCGAGTTCGGGGTCCCGGCGACCTGCGATGTGAGCGTCTACGCGAGCGGGCTCCGGAACACGTACGACTTCGTGCACCACTCCAACGGCAGCATCTACGCGCCGGACAACGGGCTCGGCGTGACGGGGACGTACCCGCCGAAGCCGACGCCAGACTGCACGGGATTGGCCGACGCCAGCCAGCACAACCCCGGCGAGCAGCCGGACATCATCAACCGGCTGGAGCAGGGGATGTACTACGGCCATCCGAACCCGTACCGGAACGAGTGCGTATTCAAGGACGGAAGCGAGCAGGGCGTCGCCCCGCTTCCGAACTACGTCCCACCGATCCACACGATCGGCCACAACACGTCGTCGAACGGGACGATCGAGTATCTGGGCGACGCGTTCTGTGGCGACCTCCAGGGCGACCTCCTGATCGCGAACTACTCGGTGGGTGACGACTTGGTCCGGTACGAGCTCTCGGCGGACGGCGGGTCCATCGTCGGAGTGACCAGGCTCGCCACCGGCTTCACGGACCCGCTCCCGGTGACGCAGTCGCCGGACGGCACGATCTACGTCGGTGAGCTCGGCGCCGGGCAAGTCACGGCGCTCGTGCCCCAGGACACGGGCTGCTGGAGCGACCGCGCGCCGCTGCCGGCCCAACTGCTCGATGTGGGCGGCGCCGCGCTGGGCGGCAAGTTCTACGTCGTTGCCGGCAAGACGAGCACGGGCCCGAAGACCTCGATGTACGTGTACGATCCGGCGACGGACGCCTGGACCCCCGGTCCCAACCTGCCGGGCCCGGGTGTCGAGAACCCGGCGGTCGAGGCGCTGAACGGGAAGCTCTACGTGTTCGGGGGCTCGACGGATCCCTTCTCCGGGGCCGTCGCCAACGCGTCGGTGTTCGATCCCGCGACGAACGCTTGGACGACGCTTGCCCCCATGCCGACCGCGAGGGGCGGCGCGAACGCCAAGGCCATCGATGGGCTGATCTACGTCGTGGGCGGCATGGATGCGAACGGAGCGTCCGTGGCCACGGTCGAGGTCTACAACCCCTCGACCAACGGCTGGTCGGCGGGTCCCCCGATGGGCACCCGCCGCGACAACCCCGGTGCGGCGCTGCTCGACGGGAAGCTCTACGTGTTCGGAGGACGGACCCGGGAGTCCAACGGCACAGTGCTGAACGGCACGCTGGCGTCGGTCGAGATGTACGACCCGGGCACCGGGACGTGGGTGTCGAAAGCTCCGATGCCGACCGGCCGGCGGACGATGGTGGTTGGGACCCTCAACGGCCGCGCC
>DASUTW010000024.1:0-9116 GCA_036374395.1 Actinomycetota bacterium | reverse complement strand
CCCACGGTGACGTGCGCCGTGCCCCGGGCGCCCTCGGCGCTGTGCACGATCTCGAGGTCCTCGATGTTGACGCTCCGATCGGCGAGCGCGCCGGCGATCTCGGCCAGTGAGCCCGGCCGGTCCGGGATGGGGACGGCCAGGATCGCCAGCCCCACCCGGGACTGGGGGCGCGCCCCGAGGCCCAGACGGGCCTCCTTGGCTCGGGCGAACGTTTCCGTGAGCCCCTCGGCGTCGCCCGCCTGCAGCATGCCCGCCAGGCTCCGCAGGCGCTCCCCGTAGCCGTCGAGCGCCTCGGCCACCGCCTCGCGGTTGGCGAGGAGGATGTCCACCCACAGCTCCGGGCTGCTGGCCGCCAGGCGGGTGAGGTCGCGGAAGCCCCCGGCGGCGAGCAGGAGGGCGGTCTCGTCGGCCGAGGAAGCCACCGTGGACATCAGCGCGATCGAGGCCACCTGGGGAAGGTGGCTGACGAGGCCGACGAGACGATCGTGACGATCGGGGCTGAGCGTCACGGGGACGGCCCCCATCCGGCGGACGGCGTCCTCCACGGAGGCGAGGGCCGCGGGATCCGTCCGGTCCGTCGGCGTGAGGGCCCAGGCGGCGCCGTCGATCAGTCCGGCGGCGGCGCCGGCCGGCCCCGACCGCTCCGAGCCGGTCATCGGGTGGCCGCCCACGAACCGACCGGCGCCGCCGCCCCCCAGCCCCTCCACCGCGGCCACGATGCCGGCCTTGACGCTGCCGGCGTCGGTGACGACGCGCGCCCCGGCCTCCAGGGCGGCCGCGGCCGCCTCCGAGATCGCGGCCACGGGAGCGCAGACGAAGACGAGGTCGGCGGCCGCGGCCGCCCCCGCCGCGCTCTCCGCCGGCTCGACGGCGCCCCTCCGGGCGGCCGCCTCCAGCGCGAGGGGGTCCGGGTCGTGCCCCGCGACCTCGGCGTCCAGCCAACGCCGCGCGGCGAGCCCGATCGAGGCCCCGATCAGCCCCGTCCCCAGGATCGCGACCCTCACGCCAGGTCCTCCCGGAGCGAGACGGCCTTGCCCAGGTACACGTGCACGACCTCGTCCTGGCTCCGCTCCGTGTAGCCGTGGAGCAGCACCCTGACCACCCTCGGAAGCGCCCCCTCCACGTCCATCTCGCTCGACGACAGGACAGGCACATCGAGCCCGATCGCCCGCGCCGCCGCCGCCGGGAAGGCCGACCGGAGGTCCGGGGTGGCCGTGAACACGATGCTCACGACGTCGTCGCGCTCAAGCTCGTTCCGATCCAGGATCTCGCGCAACAGCCCCCCTGTGGCCGTCAGGATCTCCTCCTCGGTGTCCGCCTCCACCGACACGGCCCCCCGGATCCCTCGGAGGCGCATCATCCGCCGCTCGCCCGGTAGAGCTCGGCGACCTCCGGTGGCTCAAGCTTTCGCGCCTCGCCGGGGCTCAGCCGCTCCAGCCGGATCGGCCCCACCCTGGTCCGGACGAGCCTCGCCACGGGCAGCCCCACGCTCGCCAGCATCCTGCGCACCTCTCGCTTCCGCCCCTCCGTCATCACGAGCCGCAGCGCCGCGCGCCCCCTGGACCCCGCCACCCGGCTCGCGGACGCCGCCTTCGCCACCCCGTCCTCCAGCTCGACGCCCCGCATCAGCCGGCGGATCGCCTCGGGACTCGGATCGCCCTCGACCTCGGCCAGGTACTCCTTCTCCACCCCGTAACGAGGATGGGTGAGGCGGTTGGCCAGCTCGCCGTCGTTCGTCAGCAGGAGCAGCCCCTCGGTCTCCCGATCGAGCCTCCCCACGGGGAAGACGCGAGGTCCCTCAGGGTAGAGATCGGCGACCGTGGGCCGGCCCTGCGGGTCCCTGGCCGTGGTGACGACGCCGGCCGGCTTGTGCAGGGCGTAGTAGCGGAGGTCCGGATCGAGCGGCACCCGCCCGCCGTCCACCTCCACGACGTCCCTCGAGGGGTCCACGCGGTCGCCGAGCGTGGCCACCCTCCCGTTCACGGTGACGCGACCGTCCCGGATCAGGGCTTCGGAGGCGCGCCTGGACCCGATCCCCGCGCGAGCCAGCACCTTCTGGAGCCGCTCCGGCTCAGGCGGCGGGGTCGTCCGCTCCCGGGGCCGCGCCGTCATCCTCCTCCTCCTCGGCCTCGCCGAGCAGCGGCGCCAGGGACGGCAGATCGCTCACGGAAGCGAGCCCCAGACGCTCCAGGAACTCCGGCGTCGTCCCGTACAGCACGGGGCGGCCCGGGCTGTCCTCGCGCCCCACCTCCGCCACCAGCCCGCGGTCGGTCAGCGCCCGGAGGACGCCGTCGGAGTCGACGCCCCGGATCGCGGACACCTGGTGGCGGGTCACCGGCTGCTTGTACGCCACGATCGCCAGCGTCTCCAGCGAGGCCTTCGTGAACCTCGTGTGCCTCGAGGAGCGGACGAACCGCTCCACGGCCGGGAGCGCCTCCGCACTCGTGTACAGCCGCCAGCCGCCGGCCACGTTCCGGAGGGTGAGCCCCGACCCCCGCTCCTCCAGCGCGCCCTGGAGGTCGGTCAGGAGGCCGTCCACCTCGGCTCGAGACGCGTCCAGCACCTGCCCCAGAGCCGCCGCCGTGAGCGGCTCGTCCGCCACGAACAGCACCGCCTCGAGATCGCGCAGCCGTGGATCCATCAGCCCTCCCAGCTCACCTCGATGTCCCCGAAGGTCTCGGCCTGCCGCAGCCGCACCCTCCCGTCGCGGTACAGCTCGAGCAGGGCCAGGAAGCGCACCACGACGTCGATCCGGTCGCGGCAGTCGGCCACGAGGTCGCGGAAGCGCGCGTCGCCCCGGCCCGAGAGGTGCCCCACCACAGCCTCGACCCCGTCCTCGACGGTCAGCCGGATCGGGGTGACGTGCGACAGGTCGATCGTCGGGGCCGGCCGCAGCAGCGCCGCCATCGTCTCGGCCAGCGCCGTGGGCTCCACGCCCTCCAGCACGTCGGGGTACAGGTGCGCCAGCTCGCGCGGCGGGCCGGCCTCGCGGGCCGCGTGCCGGGCCGAGGCCTCGACCCGGAGCGCGAGGTCCTGTGCCACCTTGCGGAACGCCGCGAGCTCCAGCCGCCTCGCGTAGGCCAGGTCGGGCGAGCCGCCGACGAGATCCTCCTCGTCGACGGGCTTCTCGCGCTTGGGGAGGAGCCGACCCACCTTCAGCTCGAGGAGGACCGCGCCGATCGCCAGGAACCAGGTCGCCTCCTCCAGCGACCAGCCCTCGGCCTCGTCGGCCCGCCCTACAAACTCCTCCACGACCTTCGCGATGGAAACGTCGCAGACGTCCACCTTGCGGTCGAGGAGCAGCTCGGCGAGCACGCGGAACGGACCCGTGAAGACGGGCAGCTCGATCGGGAACTCGCCAACCCGGGCGAGCGCGCGGTCCTCCTCCATCGCGGTCATGGGTCGGGGCCATCGTAGCCGCGGCCGAGGAGCCCCTCAATCATCCGAGGCCGGTGAAGAGCTCGATCAGCCCCCGCACGATCGGGGTGATGAACCCGAAGATCGCCTGCGGGAAGATGAAGAAGATCACGAGGAGGATGAGCACGCCGTAAGCCTCGAGCGACCGGTACACCTCGCGGGCGCGAGGCGGGAGGAAGCGGGCCAGCACCTTCGAGCCGTCCAGCGGCGGAAGAGGCAGCAGGTTGAACACCGCCAAGATCACGTTCACCAGGATGAAGACGAAGAGGAACTGGGCCAGCTCGCCGCCCCCCACGCCGACCAGGCGGAAGGCCAGCGCCCCGACGAGCGCGAGGAACAGGTTCGTGAGCGGGCCCACGGCCGCGATCCACATCATCTGACGATCGGGCTCCCGGAGATTCTGCGGGTTGATCGGCACCGGCTTGGCGTAGCCGAACACGGGGGCGCCGACCTGCCCGAACAGCCGGGGCAGCAGCAGGAGGCCGGGGAGGATCACGGTCCCGAACGGGTCGATGTGCCTGATCGGATTGAGGGAGAGGCGCCCCGCGGCCCGGGCGGTGGGATCCCCGAGGCGGTCCGCCACCAGCCCGTGGCTGACCTCGTGGAACACGACGGCTGGGATCAGCGCCACGATGAAGTAGGCGACTTCCAGGATCGACTCGACGCTCATGCGCCGTGCCACCCGTACAGGAGGGGGGGCGCCTCGACCTCGTCCTCGCTGAAGGTCAGCGCGGCGCGGACGCGGTCGGCGGCTTCTGCCGCCGCTTCCTCGTCCCGAGCGTGGACCTCCCCCATCGGCTCGCCGCGCTCCACGCGGTCGCCGATCTTCGTGCGGAAGACGACGCCGACCGCGGGGTCGATCGGGTCGCCCTTCTTCAGGCGGCCGGCACCGAGCATCACCGATGCCTTCCCGACCTCCTCGGCATCGACCTCCCCCAGCCACCCCTCTCTCGTGGACATCAGCGGCTCGATCACAGGAGCTCCGGGTAAGACGGTCTCCGGGTCATCCACCACCCGAGGGTCGCCGCCCTGCGCCTCGACCATCCTCCGGAACGCCTCCAGGGCCGACCCGTCGCGGAGCGCCGTCCGGGCCCGGTCCCGGCCCTCGTCCTCCGGCACGTCCTGGAGCGATACGAGGGCGGCCGAGGCGAACTCGACCACGAGTTCCATGAGCCGCCCCTCCTCCTCGCCCCGCAGCGCCCGGATCGCCTCGGCGATGTCGAGCGCGTTCCCCACGGCGTCCCCCAGCGGCTGGGACATGTCGGTGACGGCCACGCGAGCGCGACGCCCCCACTCCTCGGCGAGAGCGGAGCATGCCGAGGCGACATCCCTTGCTTCCGTGAGCCTCTTCATCTGAGCTCCGCTCCCCGTCTTCACGTCGAGGAGGATAAGGTCGGTCCCTACGGCCAGCTTCTTGCTCATGATGCTGGCCGCGATCAGCGGGGTCGAAGGGACGGTCGCCGTGGCGTCGCGGAGGGCGTAGAAGGCCCCGTCGGCGGGGACGAGATCCTTCGTCTGAGCGGCCACCGCGCACCCCACCTCCTCGACCTGCCGCTCCATCTCCCTCGGCGAGAGGTCGGTTCGAAGGCCCGGGATCGACTCCAGCTTGTCCAGCGTGCCCCCCGTGTGGCCGAGGCCCCGGCCCGACAGCTTGGCCACCGCGAGGCCGAGCGACGCGGCGAGGGGCGCGAAGATCAGGGTCACAGAGTCAGCCACGCCCCCCGTGGAGTGCTTGTCGACCTTGGGTCGCGAGACCCCCTCCAACGGAAGGGTCTCGCCCGACTCGACCATGGCCCGCGTCATCGCCACGGTCTCGTCGGTGTCGAGCCCGTTGATGAACGAAGCCATGAGGAACGCGGCCGCGAGCGCATCATCGATCTCGCCCCGCCCGTACGCGAGGACGAACTCGCGCATGTCCTCCTCGGGCAGCTTCCGGCCGTCGCGCTTGGCCGCCACGACGTCGCGAGGGTCTCGCCTCATCGCAGGCCCAGCTCCGAGGTGAAGCTCGTCCCCGAAAGACCGTCCGGGGCCACCCCGAAGAGAGCGGCGACCGTCGCGCCGAGGTCGGCGAACGTCTCCCGTGTGCCGACGTCGACCGAGCGGTCCACCAGGGCGCCCCCACCCCCCAGCACCGGGACGAACTCCCGCGTGTGGTCCGTGGACGGGTCGGTGGGATCGCAGCCGTGGTCCCCCGTGATGAAGAGGATCCCGTCGTCGGCCACGGCCTCGAGCAGCTCGGGCAGGCGGGCGTCGAGCTCCTCGACGCATCGCGCGTACCCCTGGGGGTCGTTTCGGTGTCCGTACTTCGAGTCGAAGTCCACGAGGTTCGTGAAGACGAGCATGTGGTCGCCCCGCGACAGGTACTCGATCGTCAGGTCGACCCCGTTCGCGTTCGACTCGGAGTGTCGGGACTCGGTCAGCCCCCTACCCACGAACATGTCGGGGATCTTGCCCACCCCGTAGACGGGGACCCCCGCGGCCTGGATCCGCTCCAGGTACGTCTCGGACGGCGGCTCGACCGAGTAGTCGCGGCGCTCGTGGGTCCTGGTGAAGCTCCCGAGCTCGCCCACGAAGGGCCGAGCGATCACGCGGCCCACGAGGTGGTCGCCGTACAGCAGCCCCCGCGCGATCCGGCACCACTCGTACAGCCGCTCCAGCGGGACGACGTCCTTGTGGGCCGCGATCTGGAAGACGGAGTCGGCGCTCGTGTAGACGATGGGCCGACCGGTGGCGAGATGCTCCTCCCCCAGCTCCTCGATGATCACCGTGCCCGAGGCCGGGACGTTGCCGAGCGCCTTCATCCCGATCGCCTCCTCGAACGGCTCCATCACCTCCGATGGGAAGCCCTCCGGATACGTGGGGAACGGACGATCGAGGACGATCCCCATCATCTCCCAGTGCCCGGTCGTGGAGTCCTTCCCCGCCGAGTGCTCGGCCATCTTCCCGTGGAACGTCCCCGGGCCGGCCTCCGGCGGCACGCCCTCGATCTCGGTGAGCATCCCCAGGCCCAGGTGGCCGAGGTTCGGGGCGCGGATCCCGCCCGCCGCCCGCGACGCGTTGCCCAGGGTGTCGGACCCCTCGTCCCCGTACGCGGCGGCATCGGGAGCGGCGCCGACCCCCCACGAATCCCCCACGAGGACGAGGACCCTCATCCCGACCCCCGGCCGGCCGCCGCGGTCCGCTTCGCCCTCGGGTGGGCCTCGTCGTAGACCTCGCGGAGCCGGTCCTCCGTCACGAGCGTGTAGATCTGGGTCGTGGCCACGCTGGCGTGCCCCAGCAGCTCCTGCACCACGCGCACGTCGGCCCCGCCTTCGAGCAGGTGCGTGGCGAACGAGTGCCGCAGGACGTGCGGCGTGACCCTCGCTCGGATCCCGGCTCGGCGGGCGGCGGACTGGATGATGTTCGTGGCGCCCTGGCGGGTCAGCCTTCCGCCGCGCTGGTTCAGGAAGAGGGCGCCCCGCGTGCGGGCTCCGGCCAGGGCCGGCCGCCCTCGAGCGAGGTATCCCTCGACGGCCCGGACGGCGTAGCGCCCGAGCGGCACCACGCGCTCCTTGTCGCCCTTGCCCACCACCCGCACGCTCCCTTCCTCCAGGTCCACGTCGTCCACGTCGAGCGCCACGAGCTCCGAGATCCGGAGCCCCGCGCCGTAGAGCACCTCGAGGATCGCGGTGTCGCGGAGGGCCGGAGGCTCCGCGTCGCCCGGGGCGGCCAGCAGGGCCGCCACCTCGTCCACCGAGAGCGGCTTGGGGAGGCTCCGGGGTATCCGGGGCCGGATCACGCCCTGGGTCGGATCGTCCTCGGCCAGCCCCTCCCGGGCCAGGAAGCGGTGCAGGGCCCGGACGGCCGCCAGCGCCCTGGCCACCGAGGAGGCCCGGTAGCGGCGCTCCGGCGCGTACTCCACCCCCGAGAGGTGCCGCACGAACGCCGCGACGTCCTCCTCGCTCGCCCGGGTGGCCTGGGACACTCCCCGCTCCCCCAGGAAGCCGAGGTATCGGCGGAGGTCCCGCCGGTAGGCCTCCAGCGTGTTGCTGGACAGCCCCCGCTCCACGGCGAGGTGGTCGAGGAACC
Organism: Actinomycetota bacterium; assembly: GCA_036374395.1. Lineage (GTDB taxonomy): Bacteria > Actinomycetota > UBA4738 > UBA4738 > CALAEC01 > DASUTW01. Next base: position 1,631 of record DASUTW010000024.1, on the reverse strand, counting down.
GTCGGACGTGGGCGTCGCTCACCGCCGAAAGGATACCGGAGCCCTTCGTGCCAGAATGAGCCCCGCTCCGAGCAGAGGGAGGATGAGATGGCCGAGCTGAAGGCGCTCTTCCTGAACTGCACGCTGAAGCGCTCGCCCGAGGTCTCGAACACCGAGGCGCTGATCCGCAAGGTGATCGAGTGGTTCGATCGCCTGGACGTCGAGTCCGAGATCGTGCGCGTGGTCGACTACCACGTGCCCTTCGGGGTGACCTCGAACGAGGGCGAAGGCGACGAGTGGCCGATCATCCTGGACAAGGTGAAGGCGGCCGACATCCTCGTGATCGGGACGCCGATCTGGTTCGGGGTCCGGGGCAGCGTGGCTCAGATGGTGATCGAGCGGCTCGACGGGACGTACAGCGAGCGCAACGAGGTCGGTCAGTACCCCCTGTACAACAAGGTGGGCGGCGTGGTGGTCACCGGGAACGAGGACGGGGCGCACGCCGCCGCCGAGACCACGCTCTTCAACCTCTCGCACCTGGGGTGCACGATCCCGCCCAACGCAGACACCTACTGGGTGGGCGACGCCGGGCCGGGCCCCTCCTACATCGAGGCGGGGGGCGAGCACCACGCCTACACGAAGCGGACCACTCGCTGGATGGCCCACAACCTCGTGCACCTGGCCCGGATGCTGAAAGCCAACCCCATCCCGGCCGACGGCAACACGTTCGAGGAGGAGGACGAGCACGCCCCCCACGTGGGCTAGCGGCGAGCGGCGAGCAGCAGCGCGGCGACGGTCTTGCTGTCGGTGATCTCCCCCCGCCCGACCATCGCCACCGCCTCGGCCAGGGGTAGGGCGACGACCTCCATCCCCTCCTCGGGATCGCCCTCCGGCGTGCAGCCGGTACCGAGGAAGAGATGGCACACCTCGTCCACGAATCCGGGCGAGGTGTGCAGACGTCCCAGCGGCTCGATCGATCCGGCGCGGTGGCCCGTCTCCTCGCGGAGCTCGCGGCGTGCGGTCTCGAGCGGCGGCTCGCCCTCCACGTCGAGGAGCCCCGCGGGGATCTCCAGCAGCCGCTCGCCCACCGCCTCGCGCTCCTGGCGGACGAGGATCACGTGGCCGTCCGAGGTCAGCGGGAGGACCGCGCTCGCCCCCAGCGCGCGGACCACGTCTCGGCGCTTGCCGGGCCAGCGCAGGATCTCGACGGAGAAGATCGGGCCCTCGTAGACGCGCTCGATCTCGGGCGAGGTCACTCGGCGCCGGCCGCGGCCGGCTGCGGCGCCTGACGATACGCCTTGGCCGCCCCCACGAACTCGCGGAAGAGCGGGTGGGGGCGGTCGGGCCGCGACTTCAGCTCGGGGTGGAACTGGCCGGCGATGAAGAACGGATGGCCCGGCAGCTCGATGATCTCGACGAGGCGCCCGTCGGGCGACATCCCCGACAGCGCCATCCCGCCCTCGGTGAGCTGGCGGTGGTACTTGGGGTTGACCTCGTAACGGTGGCGGTGCCGCTCGTAGATCACCGGCTCGCCGTAGGCCCGCTCCGCGAGCGTCCCCTCGGCGATGTGGCACGGCTGCGCGCCGAGCCGCATCGTCCCGCCCATATCGGTGACGTCCTGCTGCTCGGGCAGGAGATCGATGACCGGGTGC
>DASUTW010000023.1:0-3400 GCA_036374395.1 Actinomycetota bacterium | reverse complement strand
CCTGGCCTGTGTTGCCCAACCCCCACAGATGCAGGATGTCGGTGTCGTTCACCGGCGGCGTGATGTGACTCAGCCACCGGTACCGGAAGTTCGGCTCGGCCACCGCGACGTTCGGGTCACTCTGGTAGCGGCGCACCGCCTGAGCCACCGAGACGCCGGCCGGTAGCTTCACGTGCTCGATCCGGCCGCCCAGGCCCGTGACGCCGTTCAGGACCCGGGCGCCGCCGCGTGCGGCGTGGACCTGCATCGCGGCCCGTCGCTTCACGCCCTTCTTGAACTGCACGACCAGCTCGCCCTCGACGAAGAGGTCGGAGGCGCCGCCGAGGTTTCCGGGGGTGCGCTTCACCGCCTGCCCGATCTCCGGCGGCACGAAGAAGCCCCGAGCCTGGTTGGAGCCCGCGGTGCCCGCCGACCCCGGTGCGGCGAACAGCGCCCCGGACAGTAGGAGAACGGATACGACAGTCGAGGCCACAGAACGCTTCAAGAATCCTCCCTCTCTTCTGCGGGCGCCAAGCGCCGCCCGGAGACACCTCGGCGGCGCGGGCCACGATACGCGCTTCTCGGAAGCTCTTCAATGGTCATTCTCGCGCCCCCCGTCCCCCATATACCGGACAAGGCTCTGGTCGTGTCAGGACCCTACCCGAGGTCCCGAAGGAGCCTGAGCTCGTCCGCCACCAGCCTCGTGATCAGGAAGTGCCGGCGGACGTGCTCGCGGCCCTTCGCGGCCAGGTCCCGCGCAAGCTCAGGCTCGCGGAGCATGCGGAGGACCCCCTCCGCGTACTCCTCGTCCGTCGTGGCCAGGACGCCCCCGATCCCCTCGGGCATCTGCACCGGGATGCCGCCGGCGCGTCCGGCCACGACGGGCGTCTCCTTCCACAGCGTCTCCGAGACGACGAGCCCGAACCCCTCGCGGATCGACTTCTGGATCACGACGTCGGAGAGGCGCTGGAAGGCGTTGACCTCGATGTTGCTGACCCCGGTGATGTTCGTGGCCACGTGGAGGTCGCGATCCCCCACGGCCTCCTCGCGGATCCGATCGTAGAGGCGCCAGCCCTCGGGGTCGTCGAGGGCCATCGACCCGAGCAGCGCGAGCTGGAGCCCGGGCACCTCCTCGCGGACGACCCGGAAGACGTCCACGACCCCCATCGGGTCCTTCCACGAATCGAACCGTGAGACCTGGGTCATCAGGGGCCTGTGGGGGTCCACGCCCAGCCAGAGCGCGATCTGATCGTGGACCTGCGGAGGGAGGTCCATGTTCTTCGGCGAGAGCGGGTCGATCCCCGGCGCCATCGTCCGGACGACGGAGTTGTCCCATGCCTCCGGGGCGAACTGCGGGAGGGTGAAGACGATCGCGTCGTGCTCCTCGACGTAGGGCTCGAGCAGCTCGACCGCGGCCGAGTTCGGGTTCGAGGTGTCGATGTGACAGCGCCAGATCCACCGTCCTCCGTCCCCGGGGCGGAAGTGACGCATCGCCACGGGCTGGGGGTCGTGCACGATGAGAAAGTCCCACTCGCCCTCCAGGGCCTCCGCGTTGCGACGGCTCTGCTCGACGTAGGTCGCCCGCCCCCGATCGCCGAGCGGGAACTTGCCCCCCTGCAGCGCGTTGTGGAGGCACTTCGTGACCTCGAAGAACGCCTCGTCGCCCGTGATCACCTGCCACTCCGCCTCGATCCCCAGGCCCCGGTAGATCGGGATCATGGAGCGCAGCAGCTCGGAGACCCCGCCTCCGTACGCGGTCGCGTTGAGGTGGAGGACCCTGGCGCCGGCGAGCTCCCGCCCCAGGGCGACCAGCTCCTCGACGCCCTCCGCCCCGATGAACGGCTCGTAGGCTCGGATCGGCTGGGTCTCGACGTCGACGACCTGGAGCATCAGAGGAGCCCCCGGTACATCCCACCGTCCACCTGCACGAACGCGCCGGACACGTACGAGGCGCGTTCGGAGGCGAGGAAGGCCACCACGTGGGCGAGCTCGCGGGGGTCGCCGATCCTCCGGAGCGGGATCTGGGAGGCGTCCTCGGCCGCGGCCTCGGCGGGTGAGACGCCCTCGCGCCGGGCCCGATCCTCGTGGAGCTCGCGGATGCGGTCGGTGGCGTGGCGCCCGGGCAGGACCGCGTTCACGGTGATCCCCTCCGGGCCGACCTCGTCCACGAGCGTGCGGGCCCAGCCGATCAGCCCGGTCCGGATCGACGTGGAGAGCATGAGGCCCGGGATGGGCTGCTTCACGGCCGACGACCCGATGATCACGATCCGCCCGTAGCCCGCGGCCCGCATGTGCGGGAGGGCCTCCCGCGCCATCCGGACGCTGGAGAGGAAGAGCAGCTCGAACGCGTTCGCGAAGTCGTCGTCGTCGAGCTCGTCGAAGGTCCCCGTGCGGGGGCCGCCCACGTTGGGGACGAGGATCTCGCAGCCCCCCAGGGCCTCCGCCCCCTCCCGGACGAAGCCCACCGCGCCCCGCTCAGTGGCCACGTCGGCCGGCACCGCCACGACCGTGGCGCCGGTGGCCTCGGCGATCTCGTCCCGGGTCGCCTCGAGGGCGCCCGCGTCGCGAGCGCAGATCGCGACGCGGGCGCCCTCCTCGGCCAGGACCTCCGCGCACGCGCGGCCCAGCCCCCTGCTGGCGGCGGCCACGAGCGCCGGACGGTCCTTCAGACCTAGCTCCACGGTTCCGTTGATATCATCAGGGGCGAGATGGAGACCACCCGCAGCGTGCTGAGCGTCACCCCCCAAGCCGCGGCCAAGGCCCGGTCGCTCGCCGAGCGCGAGGGGCGCGCCCAGGCCTGGCTCCGGGTCCGCGTGGTGGCCGGCGGATGCTCGGGGTTCTCCTACAAGCTTTCCTTCGAGGACGGCGCGGCCGAGGACGACCACGTCGTGGAGGACCACGGCCTCCGCGTGATCGTGGACCCCGCGAGCATCCCGATCCTGGAGGGCTCCACGCTCGAGTTCCGCGACGCGCTCCTGGGCGGAGGGTTCAAGATCGAGAACCCGAGGGCCCAGCACGAGTGCTCCTGCGGCGAGTCGTTCTCGGTCTGAGGCCCCCGCCTATACACTGGCCGATATGGCCAAGGACGAGCCCAAGGTCCAGTGGCGGGAGCTCTACGACGAGGTCGTGGCCACCGGCCTCTGTACCGGATGCTCCGCCTGCGTCGTGGTCTGCCCCTTCCACGTCCTCGGGTACGAGGACGACAAGCCGATCCAGCTCGAGGAGGGGCCGGCGAACGCCTGCACCCACGGGGACAACGGCTGCTCGATCTGCACGCGGGCCTGCCCCCGGTTCCGGGAATGGGAGCCCGCGATCGACGAGCTGATGTTCGGACGGAGACGGCTCCCCGAGGAGGCGATCGGGGTGCACCGTGAGATCCTCCTGGCTCGGGCCGCCGACCCCGCCGTCCTCGCCTCGGGCC
>DASUTW010000022.1:0-2198 GCA_036374395.1 Actinomycetota bacterium | reverse complement strand
CTGGAGATCACCCGTGGCCAGATCGTAGAACCAGAGCTGGCCGCTCCCCGTCCCATCGAAGCAGTGGCCCACGATGATCTCATCGCCGAAGATCACGGTGGTCTTGTCGGCGCTGAACAGGGCCGAGTGGTAGAACTGCACCTCCGGCTCGTCCACCTCCCACACGGGGTCCAGGGTCCCGGGGTTGTGCGGATCCGAGATGTCCCAGACCTGCCCGACGCTGCTGCACGCCGCGGCCGCGAGCTTCAGCTGCAGGTGCACCTGGATGTCGTGGCACCCGCGCATCGGGTTGAACGCGGGCGGCGGAAGGAACTGAGGGTCCTCGTTGAACGTGGGGATGTCGATCGGGACTTCGTTGACACCGCCCGACTGCTCCGGGTGCTGCGGGTCGACTCGGGCGATCGAGAGGATCTCGTGCAGCGGGTTGTGCGTGTCGGACGGGTCGTCGTGGGGGCCGCAGTCGGGACCGGAGCGGAGCGGGTAGGACGCCACGTAGATGTCCACGTGACCCTTGTGCGGGATCCCCGTGTGGGTGTGCGACCCGCACTTGATGTAGATGTCGGCCGCGGGCTGGAGCCGAGTGAAGCCGTCGGGGTCCGCCGGGGTGGACAGGACCTCGCTGAGGCTGAAGACCCGCAGGCCCTCCCAGCCCGTCTCCAGCGTCGCGGGAAGGGCGGGGCCGGATCCGCATTCGGGGCCCGTCAGGACCTCGTCCACCGAGACGACGAGCGCATCACCCCAGATCGAGACGTCGCCCTGCTGCCCTCGGCAGAAGACGTCCTTGACGAGTGTGGGATTCTCCGGATCGGAGATGTCGAAGATCCGGAAGCCGTTGTAGTTCCCCGCGATCGCCATCTTCCCGACGAAGGCGAGGTCGGACTGGGTGGCGGGGCTGGACCGCGGGCTGAACGCGACCTCCCTCATGTTGTCGCTGTGATCGTCCGCGCTGTGCGAGGCGCTCACGGGGGACGCCACGATCATCATCAGGGGGAGGAGAAGCGCGAACAGGAGCCTGGTTGCGAGTTTCACGGGATCGTCACCTCCTGGGGCAGGTGGGGCGGGTAAGGATGAGCCTCTGCTATCGCTCGGTCATCCATCACCCCCTTCGGGCCTCCGCGGTGTCCCGAGCAACCTACTGGTCCCTGTAGCGGAGGGTCAAATCACGGACGGTCTGCGTGGGAAGGGGACGCTCCCGCGTGCCTGACGGGGAGGAGACCGCGCCGTGGGCTCAGATGCCGCCGGCGGGCGGAACCTTCCCCCGAACGAGACCACTCCGAGACTCGGCCGCGGGCCCCCCGACGGTCCGGTAGGGTAGCGGGGATGGCGCGCCGGGTCCTCGTCCGGGGATTGGCAGCCGCGTTCGCCGCCATGCTCGTGCCCGGCACGGTGTGGTCGGAGCCCGCGGCGGATCGCGCGCGTGCCGCGGAACCTCCCTCGTCGGAGGCGACCTTGGCGCAACATCCCTCGCCGCTGGGCCTGGTGGGCGGCAGATCCGAGGATGGCTGGGCCACGCGCCGCGACGAGCGAACACCGACCGGCGATCAGATGCTCGGCGCGCTGCTGTTGGGTGTGGCGATCGCCCTGCTCGCCGGAACCGAGCGCGTGGCGGCACGCCGAACGCGACGCTCGATACCGTGGACCGTCCGGGCGCTGGGGGCGCGGTCGCCCCCGCTCGTGCCCGCCTAGCTGGTGGAACGCGCCGCCGCACGGCGGCGCCGGCCGGAGGATCTGGATGTCAACGAATCTCGGATGGCGCACGTTTCTCGTCCTCGTCGTTCTCGGGGGGGCCATCGCCCTCATCCTGACGAGGCCGGTTCGGCTCGGGCTCGATCTTCGCGGTGGGACCCAGATCGTCCTCGAGGCGAGGGACACGGAGAACGTCGAGGTGGGCGGGGATGTGGTCGACCGAACCGTGGAGGTCCTGCGGCGCCGCGTGGACGCCCTGGGTGTCACCGAGCCCACCCTCCAGGCCTCCGGAAGCCGGCGCATCATCATCGAGCTCCCCGGCGTATCCGACCCGGACGAGGCCATCCGCGTCCTGGGCCGCACGGCGCAGCTGACGTTCCACCGAGTGCTCGGCGTGGAAGGGCCGCAGGCGGGACCCTCGCCCGGCTCATCGCCGGGCGTGGATGAGGACGGAGAGGAGGGCCAGCTCGTCCTGCCGGACGAGTCGGGAGGGGAGCTGAGGCTCGGGCGGG